>DAISIS010000160.1:0-11075 GCA_036821925.1 Pirellulaceae bacterium | reverse complement strand
CGTCAACGACCTGATCTTCCGCAAGATCACCCTCGTCCCGACCTTCGCGGAGCCGGCCATTAACTTCCCGATCTCCAACCGGCTGCTGCGCGATGGCCTGGTCGACGCGCAGACGCTCATCACGCACACATTCCCCTTCGCGCAGGCCCGCGACGTCCTGCAGGGCATCATCGAGGGGAGTCAGCCGATCATCAAAGCGGTGATGGTCCCGCAGGACTGAGCCGGGCGGAATCAGGCGTCGCCGCGCGGAGCACCGTCATCCGCGCGGGCGCAGTGCACTGTGTCGCCGAGGATGTCCGCCAGGGGATTGCCGTCCTGGGCGGAGAACCCCACGTGCCGGTGCTGGCGAAAGCCTTCGGCATAGCGCCAGCTGCACGCGGGACGCATCCGCGCAACCTCCGCGCTGGATTGCCGCATCGTCTCCAGGTAGTTGTCCATCCCCTGCGTTTCGTCCAGCCACTGCCGCTGGCTCTCGTGGCAGCCGAGCATCTGCAGCTTCGTCTCCATGACGCTCGAGATATCGACGAACAGTTCGGGGACGACCAGCTTGCGCATCCCGTCACGGTTCGTGTGCGGCTGCGCATGGTAGAGATAGACATCCTGCGCCGTCGGGTCGCGCGGCGGAATGCTCGTGTAGTGCTTCATGGCACGGCTGAAGCAGGCGGTGATCACCAGCCGGGCGGTGTTGGTGTGGTCCTCCATGTAGTCGGTGAGCGAGGGCAGCAGCACGATCGTAGGCTGGATCTCACGCACGACGGCAGTCATGCGCCGCAGCAGGCTGTTCTCGTAGAAGATCATCAGGTCGTCGGCGATCGGCGGGTGGTAGACGGCCTGGATCACCGCGGCGGAATTCTCGGCCTCCTGACGCCGGATGCGGATGATCTCCTCTTCCGACAGCTCGTTGCTGTCCAGATTGCTGCGCGACACGTTCATCATGTGCGGCTCATAGCCGGCCTGCGCCAACAACACCAGCGTGCCTGCCATGTTGAACTCGACGTCGTCCGGATGTGCCCCGACGGCAAACACGGTCTTCTTCTCTGCGCTCACGTGGTGGCTCCTAGGGGGACCAGCGGCAGCCCGGATCGGCCTGGGCGAAATGTGGCTGTGGAGTCGATCGTCGCGCGCGTCCCGCCGCGCGTCAATCCCGTGCCCGCCGCCGGCCCGGGCTCTGCCGGACCCCGCGGCCGCGAACCTGGACCCTGTGGTGTGTGTCGCAGTTGAGCCGGCCGGTCGCAGTCGCGCCGGCCGCGGTGCGCGGCAACTCCCGGCAGGGTCCGTCGCCAAGGTTGGGTGCAGCCTGTATCATGCGGCAGGTTGGCAGATCCCCCCCCGGTCCGTATCGGTCCGCATCGGTCCGTATCGGTCCGCATCGGCGCTAGACGCCCCGCTGGAGCAAGAGAAACGATCCCGAGCCGGCCGCCTCCGTGCGGGCTTGCGTAGAGCCATGCAGCGAATCATCAGCCATTCTGAGTCCGAACTCCGGCGGCGGTCCGCCGGCAGCTGGTGGCAGCGCCCGTGCGGGGGCCGCGACGTGCTGCGGCTGGCCCTGCCCCTGGTGCTGTCCAGCCTGTCGTGGACGTTCCTGACCTTCGTGGATCGCATGTTCCTGATGTGGTGGTCGCAGGATTCGCTGGCGGCCAGCTACCCGGCGGGACTGTTGTGGTGGGCGACGGTCTGCTGTCCGCTAGGCATCTGCCTCTACACGGGGACGTTCGTGTCGCAGTACTTCGGCAATGGCCAGCTGCAGCGGATCGGGGCGATTGTGTGGCAAGGGGTGTGGATCGGCTTGCTGGCGTCGCCGCTGGCCATGCTGCCCATGCTGTTTGCCGATGGGATCTTCACGCTGGCCGGGCATGCGGAGTCGGTGCGGGTGCAGGAGGTTACGTACTTCCGGATTGTCAGTCTGTCCACGCCGTTCATGCTGGTCTCCCAGGCGCTGTCGTGCTTCTACAGCGGCCAGGGAAAGACCCGCATCGTGATGCTCGTGGACATGGAATCGGTGCTGGTCAACGTCGTGCTGGACTACCTGTGGATCTTCGGGCATGCCGGCTTCCCGGCCGCCGGGATTGCGGGGGGCGCCTGGGCGACCTTCTTCGCCGTCTTGACCAAGGTGGTGATCTACCTGGCCCTGCTCGCCCGGGCCGAGAATCGCCGGCTGTACGGCGCGCTCGACTGGGCGTTCCGCCGACCGCTGTGCCGTCGTCTGCTCACCTTCGGCGGTCCGGCCGGGTTGCAGATGCTGCTGGAAGTCGCCGGATTCACGGTGTTCGTGTTCCTGGTGGGAAGTCTGGGAGTGCAGGAGCTGGCGGCGACGAATCTGGCGTTCAACATCAGTTCCCTGGCGTTCATGCCGGTCTGGGGGCTGGCCACCGCTGTGTCCATCCTGGTGGGCCAGCAGCTGGGGCGCGACGATCCGGACTTGGCGGCGCGGGCCACCTGGACAAGCCTGCGGCTGGCCATCGTCTACATGGCGGCCGTCTCGGCCCTCTACGTCCTCCTGCCCGATCTGTTCCTGTTCGGATTCTTTGCGCGGGACACGACGACCGGCCACGACACCGTGCGCGCGATCGCCGTCGTGCTCCTGCGGTACGTGGCGGCCTACAACCTGTTTGACGCCCTGAACATGGTGTTTGTCAGCGCCATTAAAGGGGCGGGGGACACCCGCTTCGTGTTCGTTACCAGCCTGGTCATGGCGGTCATCCTGGCCCTCGGCACCTGGATGGCCATCACGCGGTTCGACGCCGGCCTGCACACCTGCTGGGTGCTCATCACCGTCTGGATCTGGCTGCTGGGAGTGGTCTACCTGCTGCGATTCATGCAGGGGCGGTGGCGCTCGATGCGGGTGATTGACACCGTCGGAGGGGTGCCGGCCGTCTGAGCCGCCTGGTTACCCCCATTGTGGCATCTGTAGGTCCCTGCTTGTCGTAGCTCTTCGGGGGCGTTACGGTAACGACTGTCGGAAACTGTGGGCCGATCTCGTCGGGCCCCTCACCTGTTTACGGTCATGCGGCAATTGCCTGCACTATCAGGAGCCACGGACATATGTCAGCCACTCCCTCCAGTGACAATGGGACCAGATTGATTCCCCCGAACGCGAATTTCGCCGACCGGGCACATTGTCCTTCCTTGGCGAAGTACGAGGAGATGTACCAGCGGTCGATTCAGGATCCGGCCGGCTTTTGGGCGGAGATCGCCGAAGGTTTTGTGTGGCAGAAGAAGTGGGATGAAGTCCTGGACTACAGCTTCGAGGGCAACGTTCACATCAAGTGGTTTGTCAACGGCAAAACCAACGTATCGGTCAACGCGCTGGATCGGAACCTGGAGCAGCGGGGGGACCAGGTCGCGTTGATCTGGGAGGGCAACTCGCCGGACGAGCAGCGGCAGCTGACCTACCGCGAGTTGTACACGGAGGTCTGCAAGTTCGCCAACGTGCTCAAGTCGCTGGGGGTCCGCCAGGGGGACCGCGTCTGCATGTACATGCAGATGATTCCCGAATTGCCGATTGCGATGTTGGCTTGTGCGCGGATCGGTGCGATTCATTCGGTGGTGTTTGGTGCGTTCAGTGAGGATTCGCTGCGCGATCGCATTCAGGATTCCGAGTGCAAGGTGGTCGTGACGCAGGACACGGCGCTGCGCGGCAACAAGAACGACATCGAGATGAAGGCGAAAGCCGACAAGGCGGTCGCCGAGTGTCCGAGCGTGGAGAAGATGGTGGTGGTCCGGCGCACGGGGTTGAGCGTGTCCATGCAGGCTGGCCGGGACATCTGGTGGTGCGAGGCGATGGAGCGGGCGGAGGCGCAGTGCGACCCGGTCTGGGTGGATGCCGAGGATCCGCTGTTCATCCTCTACACCTCGGGCTCGACGGGCAAACCGAAGGGGGTGCTGCACACGACTGGCGGGTACATGGTCTACGCGGCGACGAGCTTCAAGTACATCTTCGACTATCAGCCGGGGGACATCTGGTGGTGCACGGCCGACATCGGCTGGATCACGGGGCACACCTACATCGTCTACGGCCCGCTGTGCGAAGGGGCCACGAGCGTGATGTTCGAGGGGGTCCCGACCTATCCCGACGCAGGCCGGTTCTGGGCCGTGGTGGACAAGTACAAGGTCACGCAGTTCTACACCGCGCCGACGGCGATCCGGGCGCTGATGCGTCACGGCGAGGATCCGATCGCTGCGCACGATCTGTCGAGCCTCAAGTTGCTGGGCTCGGTGGGCGAGCCGATCAATCCCGAAGTCTGGCTCTGGTATTGGCGGCACATCGGCAAGGAGCGGTGCCCGATTGTTGACACTTGGTGGCAGACGGAGACTGGGGGCATTCTGATCACGCCGCTGCCGGGCGCCCATACGCTCAAGCCGGGCAGCGCCAGCCGTCCGTTTTTCGGCGTGGACCCGGTGGTGGTGGACGACCACGGCAACCCGGAACCGCGCGGCAAGGCCGGCAAGCTGTGCATCCGCGCCCCGTGGCCGGGGATCATGCGTACGACCTGGGGGGATCATGATCGGTTCGTGCAGACGTATTTCAGCACCTTCAAGGGGCTGTATTTCTCGGGGGACGGTTGCCGGGTGGATGAGGGCGGCGACCACTGGTTGCTGGGCCGCGTCGACGACGTGATCAACGTGTCGGGACACCGGCTCGGCACCGCGGAGGTGGAAAGCGCGCTGGTTTCCCACCCCGCCGTGGCCGAGTCGGCGGTGGTGGGCTATCCCCACGAGATCAAGGGGCAGGGCATCTACGCCTTCGTGACGCTCAAGGTCGACCAGGAGCCCACCGAAGCGCTGCTCAAGGAACTGATCAAGCACGTCCGAAAGGAGATTGGCCCGATTGCCACGCCGGACGTGATTCAGTGGGCGCACGGGCTGCCCAAGACGCGCAGCGGCAAGATCATGCGCCGCATCCTGCGGAAGATCGCCGAAAACGAGACGGATCAGGTGGGGGACACCAGCACGCTGGCCGATCCGTCGGTGGTCGAGGACCTGATCCGGAACCGCCCGCAGTCGTAGCGGGGCACGGGGGGACCCGAGTCGCCGGGCGATCAGGAGTTCCGGCGCGGCAGTTCTGCCGCGCCGGGCCGGGGCTGCCGGTTGCCGTGCGCGCCGGCCGGCCACCGGCGCGGGCGGGGGGGGCGCGGGTGCGGGCGTTGATCGGGCGCGCCGCGTGGGCGCTGCGTGCCCGATGGAGCCCCCGATTTCGCAGGATCCGCCCCGTGTGGTAGAGTTGAACTCCGTTGCTGCGAGGGAGTGCCTGGAACGAGACGCTGGAAGTTACTAGGACTAGTCTGGTACGGCTTGAGAGAAAAGGATCCCCATGTCTGAGACCTCTGCCACGGCTTCCTCTCCGCTGAGGGACCTGACCCGCTTCTTCTGTCCGCGTTCGATTGCGGTGGTCGGCGCATCGCGCAAGGAGGGATCGGTCGGTCACGCGCTGGTGCGCAATCTGATCTATGGCGGCTACACGGGGGTGATCTATCCTGTCAATCCGAACGCCAAGGGCATTCAGGGCATCCCGTGCTTCCCGGACCTGAATGCATTGCCCGATCCGCCCGACCTGGTCGTCGCTGTCGTGCCGGCTCCGTTTGTCGAACGCGTGGTGCTGCAATCGGCCGAACTGGGCTCGCGGCACATCCTGGTGATCTCCGCCGGCTTCAAGGAGATCGGGGGGGAAGGGGTGGAGCGGGAGAATCGGCTGCGGGCGATTGCGCGCGAGAACGAGATGTCGATCCTGGGCCCGAACTGTCTGGGGATCATCAATACGGACCCGCAGGTCTCGATGAACGCGACGTTCGGCCGGGACATTCCGCCGCACGGCACGCTGGGGCTGATCTCGCAGAGTGGCGCGTTGTGTGCGGCTCTGTTGGATTACGCGAAGGGGCGCGGCATCGGCTTCTCGCAGTTTGTGAGTTTCGGCAACAAGTGCGATGTGGACGAGGTCGACTTGATGCGCTCGATCGCGGCCGACGCGAACACGCGGGCGATCATGATGTATGTGGAAGACGTCGGGAGCGGTCCGCGGTTTCTGGAGGCGGCGCACGAGATCACGCATGGGGCGCATCCCAAGCCGATCATGGTGATCAAGAGCGGCCGGACGCTGGAAGGGGCGGCGGCTGCCGCGTCGCACACCGGTTCGCTGGCGGGCTCCGACGAACTGTATAACGCGCTGATGACCCAGGCGGGCGTCTTCCGCGTCGAGAGCGTCGCGCAGCTGTTTGATCTGGCCGAGGTGTTTTCGGATCCGACCCTGCCGGCGGGCAAACGCACGGCGATCATTACCAACGCCGGCGGACCGGGGATCATGGCCACGGACGCCTGCATCCGGCACGGGCTGGAGCTGGCCAAGTTCCGCGATTACACCAAGAAGTCGCTGCAGTTCCAGATGCCGATGGTGGGCAGCATCAAGAACCCGGTCGACGTGATCGGCGACGCGCGGCATGACCGGTACCGCGCCGCGCTGGACGCGGTGACGGCGGACGATCAGGTGGACCAGGTGCTGGTGATTGTGACTCCCCAGACGATGACTGACGTGACGGAGATCGCGCGGGTCATCGGCGAGACGAAGGAGTTCTGCAACAAGCCGATGGCCGCGTGCCTGATGGGGCTGGTCGACGTCTCGGCCGGCGTCGAGCTGCTGCAGCAGAAGTACAACGTGCCGACGTTTGCCTTCCCGGAAAACGCGATGCGGGCCCTGGCGGCCAAGACGCGGTTTGGAGCCTGGGTGCGGTCCACGGTGCAGGGCTACCGGCAGTTCCCGGTGGAGAAGGACGAAGTGGAGGATCTGTTCGACAGCGAGCTGGCGGCCGGCCGCCACAACCTGATCGAACTCAAGGCGCTCGAGGCGCTCCAGTCCTACGGCTTTCCGACGGTCAAGTTCACGCTGGCCACCACAGCGGACGAAGCGGTGGCCGCGGCGCAGGAGATGGGCTATCCGGTCGTGATGAAGATTGCCGGTCCCCAGATCCTCCACAAGACCGAGGTCGGTGGCGTGAAGCTCGACCTGGGCAACGAGGAGGCGGTGCGGACCGCCTACGCGACGATGCTCGATTCGGTGCGCCGCCGCATGGGCAACGACGTGGAGATCTGGGGGGTTGTGATCCAGCAGATGCTGGAACGCGGCAAGGAAGTCATTCTGGGCATCACGCGTGACGAGCGTTTTGGCGCGGTGCTGATGTTCGGCCTGGGGGGCATCTACACCGAGACCTTCCGCGACGTGGCGTTCCGGCTGGCACCGATTCGCGAGAACGTGGCGCGCGAGATGATTCACGACATCCGCGCGGTGAAGCTGCTCGAAGGGGTGCGGGGTGAGCCCCCTTCGGACCTGGAGGCGGTGGCCGAATGCCTGCTGCGGCTGAGCCAGTTCGTCACCGAGCATCCGCGGATCAGCGAGCTCGACATCAACCCGCTGCTGGTCTATCCGCGTGGCAGGGGGGCGATGGTCGCCGACGCCCGCATCATTCTCGCGGAGAAGTGACCGACCGGCCCCGGTGAGACGGGAATGCGGCATTCCTGTATGAACCTCGACATTCAACATCCAAGCGCATGGGAGTTTCCCCACTATGACAACGGACTGGCGCGAACACTGGCATGACAAGATCGTCACCGCGCAAGCGGCCATCAAGCACATCCGGCCAGGAGACCGGGTCTTCGTGGGCTCGGCGTGTGGCGAGCCACAGGAGCTGGTGCGCGCCCTGGTCGACACGGCGGGGGGCGCGGAAGACACCGAGGTGCTCAACGTGCTCACCATGGGGGTCGCGCCCTACACCGACCCGAAGTACTCGGAACGGTTCCGCGCCAACGCCTTCTTCATCGGCAACAGCGTGCGCGATGCGGTGGGCCAGGTGCGGGCCGACTACACGCCGATCTTCTTCTCGCAGATCCCCGAGATGTTCCGGTCGGGCCGGCTGCCGATCGACGTGGCCCTGATCATGGTCAGCCCGCCGGACCAGTTCGGATTCTGCAGCCTGGGGGTGTCGGTCGACATGACGCGCGCCGCAGCGCTGTCGGCCAAACTGCTGGTCGCCCAGGTCAACCGCTACATGCCCCGCACCCTGGGCAACAGCTTCATCCACGTGCGCGACATCGACTACCTCGTGCCGTTCGACGAACCGCTGCTGACCTGGCCCGTCATCGAGAATCCCGACGAAATCACCCGCAAGATCGCCAGCAATGTGGCCAGCCTGGTGTCGGATGGCGACACGCTGCAGCTGGGGATCGGCCGCCTGCCGGACACCGTCCTGGCCGAGCTGACCGATCGCAACGACCTGGGCATCCACACCGAGATGTTCTCCGACGGCATCATCCGGCTCATCAGCCAGGGGATCGTCACGGGCAAGCACAAGACGCTGCACCAGGGCAAGGTGGTGGGCAGCTTTGCCGCCGGCAGCCAGGAACTGTTCGAGTTCCTGGACAACAATCCGATGTTCGAAATGCACCCGTCCGAATACACGAACGATCCGCGGATCATCGCGCAGCACGACCGGATTGTGGCCATCAATTCGGCCATCGAAGTCGACCTGACCGGTCAGGCGGTCGCCGACTCGATTGGCGAGCAGTTGTACAGCGGCATCGGCGGGCACGCGGACTTCATGCGCGGGGCGGCCATGGCGCGGGGGGGCAAACCGGTGTTGGCGCTGCCCAGCACGGCCAAGACGAAGGACGGCATGCGCAGCCGCATCGTGCCCTTCATCCAGCTCGGCGCCGGGGTCGTCACCACGCGCGGCGACATCCACTACGTGGTGACGGAACATGGAGTGGCCTACCTGCACGGCAAGACGATGCGGGAACGGGCCATGGCGCTGATCTCGATCGCCCATCCCGAGTTCCGGGCGGAACTGCTGCACGCCGCCAAACGCCGGCACCTGGTGTATGCCGATCAGATCCTGCCGCCGAGCCACCCGTATCCGTCGCACCTGGAGAGCCGGTACGAGACGAAAGACGGCACGAAGCTGGTCATCCGGCCGATCCGGCCGTCCGACGAGGACCTGATCAAGGACATGTTCTACTCGTTCAGCGAGCAGACGAAGTACCTGCGGTACCACGGCACCCTCAAGGCCATGCCGCACAACAAGGTGCAGGTCTTCTGCAACGTTGACTACGATACCGAAATGGCGCTGGTGGCCGTCCTTGGCACCGGCGGCCATGAAGAGATCGTGGGGGTCGGCCGCTACATGACCAACCCGGCCAAACGGGCGGCGGAGATGGCCTTTGTCGTGGCCGATGCGTTCCAGCGCCAGGGGCTCGGCACCTATCTGTTCCACCGCCTGGTCGAGATCGGCAAGCAGGAAGGCATCAAGGAATTCCATGCCGACGTGCTGCCGGAGAACGCCGGCATGCTCAAGATCTTCCACCGGTCCGGGATGAATACCGAGACGATCACGGAGGAGGGGGTGGTGAGCGTGAACATGAAGTCGGAGGAATAACTCAGATCCGGGCGCGGCAGCGGGGGCAGGCCAGCACGCGCCCCCGGTGCTGCGCCGGGATCTTCAGGATGGCTCCGCAGCTGTCGCAGGCCACCCGATCGTATCCAGCGCCGGCCAGGTAGGCGTCGGAGGCGGCGCGCAGCCGTGCGGGGGGCGTGGGCAGTTCCGCCGCACCGGCAGCGGGCGTCTGCGCGGGCGTCGCGGCGGATGCACCCAACGTGCGCGGTCCCAGCACGTGCTGGCCAGTCACCTGGGTGAAGGCCCGGTCGTAGGCCGTGAAATCGGCGTTGCCGCCCATGCTGCGCAGCACCCGGATCCGCGCTTCCAGCGGCGGGTGGGTGGAAAACGCCGTGGCGAAGCTCCGCCGCTCACCTGCCCGCAGTGGCCGCACGATGTACATCGGCGCTGTCACCTGGCTCTGGTCGGCCTGGGGCCGCAGTTGGTTGCCCAGCTTCTCCAGTGCGGAGGCCAGCCCCTCGGGCCACCGGGTGAACATGGCGCCCGAGGCGTCTGCCAGATACTCGCGGCGCCGCGACAGCGCGAAGTAGATCAGCTGCGCCAGGATGGGGGACACGATGATGAACACGAGCGCGACGAGCAGCAGGATGGCCTGAGCGCCCCCGCCCGCCCCGTGGTCGTCGCGCGAGCGGCGGGAACCGCCGCCGTACCAGAGCGCCCGCAGGCCGATGTCGGCCAGGATGACGATGGCGCCGAGCATGATGCCGGCGGTCGTCATCAGCGCGACATCGCGATTCCGGATGTGGCCCAGCTCGTGCGCGACCACCCCCTGCAACTCGTCCCGGTTGAGAATCTTGAGCAGGCCGATGGTGACGGCGACGGACGCCTTGTCCGGATTGCGCCCCACCGCGAACGCGTTGGGGGCCGGGTCGTCCACAATGAACACGCGGGGCATCTTGGGCAGCTCCGCCGCAATCGACATCTCTTCCACGATGTTGAACAGCTGCGGATGATCCGACTTGCGGATCTCCCGCGCGCCGGCCATCTGCAGCAGGACGTCGTCACCTTGCCGGGCCGCGAAGAGCCACATCACGAGCCACACGGCCAGCGCGATTACGCCGCCCAGCAGCGCGGTTTCCGGGCGGTTGGTCAGCAGATAGCCCAGGGCGACCCCGATGCCTGCGAGCAGCACCCCCATGCAGGCCACGATCAGGGTGCTCTTGCGCCGATTGCTTTCGATCTGCTCCCACACCGGTGTTGTCTCTCCCAGTCGCTGGGGTCGTCACGTTTGAGCCCCGCCCCGCAGATCAGTTGAAGCTGACCTTGGGCACCTCCCGCTCCGCGCCGAATTCGATTTCGAACAGCTCGGCCCGGGCAAAGCCACCGCTGATCAGGTTCGCCGGGAACACCTCGCGGGCGTTGTTGTACCGCGTGGCGGCATCGTTGTATGCCTGGCGCGCGTAGCCGATGCGGTTCTCGGTGCTGCTGAGCTCCTCCTGCAGCGCCAGGTAGTTCTGGTTGGCTTTCAGGTCCGGATAGGCTTCGGCCAAGGCGAACAACTTGCCCAACGCCGCACCCAGCACCCCCTCTGCCTGTCCGGCCGCGGCCGGGCCCTGCGCCGAGACCGCCCGATTGCGGGCTTCGATCACGGCGTCCAGCGCCTCCCGCTCGTGCTTCGCGTCTCCCTTGACCGTTTCCACC
>DAISIS010000159.1:0-11125 GCA_036821925.1 Pirellulaceae bacterium | reverse complement strand
GCCCACACGGCCGGCCAGGCGGATCTGCCCGGCGGCGATCGCCTGCAGCGCACGGTCGTCGCGCAGCACCACGTACTGGGCGATCGGCCCCAGCGTGGCATCCACCAGCGGCGCCCACTGCATGGGAACTTCCATCGCGTCGGCCACCAGTCCGACCACGGCCCCCAAGGCGCCGTCCGGCTCGCGGCGGGCGCGGGCCATTACCTGCTGGACGCCGGCGGTGAGTCCTTCGTTGCGGCGTTCGAGTTCGTCGAGCAGCGTCGCCCGCTCCCCCACGCCCTCCAGCCGCGCGCGCTGCAGAGCCACCTCCTCGCGGCGGCTGGCCAGCAGCCGCTGGTTTTCGTCCCGGTCCCGTTCGGCCGTCGCCAGGCGTCCGGCCAGTTCCGCCAGCCGTCCCGCTGCGGCGTGTTCGGCCTGGCGCGCCACCTCCAGCTGCGCGCCGTGTTCGCGCCGCTCCCGCTCCAGCCGTTCCAGGTATTCGCGGCAGCGCTGCAGCACCGACTCGGTCGCCGCGCGCTGGGTTTCGTGCAGCGCGATTTCGCCGGCAGTCTGGCTGGCCCGCTTCACACGATCCAGATAGGTCGCCCGCAGCCCTTCCAGGTCGTTCCGCGCGGCGTCCAGCTGGGCCAGCGCCTGCGTGACCTCGGCGTCCTGCTCGGCCAGACGCGCGGTAATCGTCGCCTCCTCCGCTTCGGCGGCCGCCACCTGCACGCGGGTCTCCTGCAATCGGTGCGCGACATCGTCCGCGCGGCAGGAGAGCAGCGTCAGTTGCGACCGGGCGCGTGCGGACTCGGCATCCACATCGGCCAGATGCTGCCGCTCCCGCTCGATGACCGCCTCCCGCGCAATGATCTGTTCGCGATTCCGGGCCGCGCGGTGCTCGCGTTCGCGCATTGTCTCGGAGACGGACACGAGTTCGGTCTCGAATTCCAGCACCCGCGCTTCGGCCGCGGTCATTTCGGCCGCGGCCCGGGCCAGCGTGTCGCTCAGCCGCTGCAGCTCCCCTTCCGCCACGTCGAGTCGGGCGGTCAGGGCACGCCACTCGGTCAGTGCCACCTGCGTGCGCAGCTGCTGCAGCCGCAGAGTGTACTCGCGATACCGCTGCGCTTTGGCGGCCTGGGAGCGGACGTTCCGCAACCGGTTGCCGACCTCTTCCACGATGTCCGACAGCCGCAGCAGGTTCTGGTCCACGCGTTCCAGACGCCGCTGTGCCTCGACCTTCTTCGCCTTGAAGCGGCTGATACCGGCCGCCTCTTCGAAGATCGCCCGGCGGTCTCGCGGAGACGCCTGCAGCAGCCGGTCCACCTTACCCTGTTCAATCAGGCTGTACGCGTCGGCGCCCACCCCGGTACCCCGGAACAGGTCGCGGACATCTTTGAGCCGGCACGCCTGCCGGTTGATCAGATACTCCCCCTCGCCGCTGCGGTACACGCGGCGTGTGACGTGGACTTCGGGCGCATCGATGCTCAGGCGGCCATCCGAGTTGTCGAACACGATGGTGGCTTCCGCCGCGTTCATCACCTTGCGGTGCCCCTGCCCGCTGCCCTTGAAGATCACGTCGGACATGTCCTTGCCGCGCAGGCTCTTGGCGCTCTGTTCGCCCAGCACCCACTTGATGGCGTCGACAAGGTTCGACTTACCGGAGCCGTTGGGGCCGACCACGACCGTGATCCCCGGCGGGAACTCGAATCGCGTCTTGTCCGCGAAGCTCTTGAAGCCGACGAGTTCCAAAGCTTTCAGCATAGGGGGCCAGCCACCAGGTCGCGATGTCCACCGATCGTGTCATTATTTCGCGAACCAGTTCCGCATTCTACCCATGAACGAGCTGGTGTCGCTGTCTTCCGCCGGCGTCTCGGAGACCTCCTCCGGTTCGTAAGTCGGCGTGGTATCTGCCGTTTCGCTGTCCGTCTCGAGGCGGTCCACAAACAGTTCGGGCACCGGGTTGGCGACCCGGATCTGGGGCTCGTCCGGATTGGTCGCCGCAGCCGCGTCGTCTCCATGGTACTTGCGGTTCGGCCGCGCCATGGCGTTGACGACCACCTTGGCATCAAGATAGCCCCCTTGCCGCGCTTCCTGCAAGGCTTGCACCACCTCGCAATACCCGCCGCCCAGCCGCACGATGGCGCGGATCATCGGGTCCACTTCCGCGTCACACGTCTCCTGCGGGTCCTCCTGCTCCCCGACCGTGAACCGGATGAGGCGGAGGCGGCCGTCTTCGGTCCCCTTGATCATGATCTCCTTGCCGGCAAACAGGAAGGCCGGCGGCACCAGCTTCTGGTGCTGGCCGAACAACACGATTTCCGGACGCTGCGATTTCGACACGTGGATCATGGGAGTCGCTTCGGAGCTGATCACGTGGAACGCAAACCCGCCGCCGAGCGATTCACCACGCACCAGCGGATCGGCCGCATTGCGGCTCCGCAGGGCGCGGAACGCGCCGTACCGCGTCTCGGCGCTGGGAACGTGCAGCAGTTCGTTGAGCACCTCGTAGGCCGCCACGTGGTCCATCGTGGCCAGAGCTGTCAGGGCGTACCAGCGGAAGGCCGAGATATTGGCAGCCGCCCAGCCGAGCGTCTTGGCCGCCTCTTCCCGGTCCAGATACGCCAGGGCCTCCGCCGAATAGAAACGCACCTCGGGACTCGATGACTCGAGCCCCTTCAACAGGATGTGGGCCGCGTCCTCGCCAATCGCCTCCAGCTGCAGCGCCGCCCGCGCCGAAGTGGTCGGTTCCAGCAGCCGGCGCTCCAGCGATTCCGTCCGCAGCACGCGTTCGCCCGGCGACTCCTTCAACGCAATGCTCCGCACCACACGCACATAGCGATGAATGTTATTCTTGTAGCGGGGATGTACAGCCAGCTCGATGTAGTTGTCCCGCTTCGGCCGGGCCACACCGCTCTGGCCGTTGCGGTCAGATTTGTGGAACCGGGAATTGATCGCAGCGCCAATGGTCGCCGCGTGCTTGACCGTGGAATTGCCCCGGATCCCCAGCCCCAAGGGGCGCGTCAGCTGCGACTGCCCACCGCCCAGGATCCGGCCACGCGTCTCCAGCACCGCATCGTCCGTCCCACCGAAAATCGAGTCGACAATCACCGGACCTTGCGCCAGACCGGCAACATGACCCGAATGCACGGCATTGTCCAGGACGCGGATCTCGCGCATGCGACTCTTCAACAGATAACCTTGCCGCAAACTGGTCGTCTTCGACTTGGGTGGCACAACGACCTCCACGTCAAAACTGTCCCCCTTCTCCACCCCGGGAGGCAACCAGCCGCGCACCACCACCAGCGAGACCGCTGGCGATTGCAGCAACTGCTGCGGGTTTCTCACGTCGTAGGACTGCATCTCACTAATCAGCGAGCTGCGCAACGACGACGGGCCGGCATCCCCCCCCGTTCCGTTCAGTCCGTTGACCAGCGACACCCCCTCGATCTTGCGGTAATCGAGCCCGAGCGGAATGGTGCTGTCCCCCACCAACTCCACGCCCTCCTCGTTGTCCTCCTCCTCCAGGAGCGCGACATTCTCAGACTCCGGACTCTGCCAGCGCATCAGCGGTGAGTAGCAGCCCGAGATCAACAACAGTCCCACAATCCATGCGGTGGTTAACAGTCGCGGCATCATGCCCGATGTTGCTCCATGCTAGACCTGTGATCGGCGGCCCGCCGGCTGCCACGTCCGATCCCGTGGCGTCTCCCCGCCTGCCGCTGCAATCCGGCCGTGAAGAAAGGAAATCGCGGCGGCAAGATAGCCATTGCTTTCAGGGGGGTCAAGGTCGTTTCAGCCAAGACCATCCCCCCAGTTGCTAGCAGTGCCCGGCCTGCGCCCACCGCAGGCCATCCCACCCGCCTTACGGCGGATCATAGCCACCCGGATGGAAGGGATGACAGCGCAGGAGGCGGCGTACTCCCCTCCAGCTGCCGCGCCAGGGACCGTGTTTTCGCACCGCCTCGATGAAGTAGACGCTGCACGTTGGCTGGAAGCGGCAGCCTCCCCCGAGCAACGGGCTCAGCACGACCTGGTACGCGCGCACAAGCGCGATCAGGAGCCCGGTGAGGCTGGCGGTCAGGGCGCGTCGCAGCCTGGTCATGGAGGTGGACTCCGCAACTGGCGAGCGAGTCGGTGCACGAGTCTGGGGAGTGCCTGAGCCACGCGGGCGAACTCGGGCGACGCGCCGCGGCGGGGGCGGACCACCAGATCCAGGCCGGTCGGCAAATCGGTTCGGCATCGGCGAAAAGCCTCACGGATCAGACGTTTCCAGCGATTGCGCAGGACGGCGTTGCCGACCCGCCGCGATACGGACAGGCCGAGTCGCGTGCGTGCCAGGTTGTTGCCACAGCCCTGCACGACAAGCGTTTGATCCGCGGCGTAGTACCGCGACCGATACACACGATCGAAATCCGCCTGCCGGCGGACCCGATCCGCGGGTCGGTAAGCCTGTGGGTGTGCGGTCATACCAGACTCCAGGCTGGCACAAGTGTTTCGTCGGGTCGGGTTCTGCTTGCCTTGCATGGCACGGGCCGGACGCAAACTGGCCCACCGCGATCCGGCTCCGCACCGTCGCTTACTCCTCGCCGGCGTCCGGGCGCGCGGGTGGCCGAGGCGCCAGAGGTTTGCTGGCCCAATCGTCCGGCTGCACGGTCAACCTGCGTGGCGGAGCGCTGTCGTTGAGGCGGCGCAGGTGACGGCGGCCGGCGCGCAGCGCCAGCCAGGTCAGGGTCACCAAGGCAAGACAGCCGATGGTCAGCAGAAACAGCGCGCCGAAGAGTCTGACGCGGGCCTCTGGCGGCAGACGTTTCAGCGGGTCGGCTTCGGCCTGACCGAGCACCCATGCCCCGATCACAGCATGCGTCGCGATCACAACATGCGTCAGGCTCACAGAATACCACGTCCAGTACGTCACCATTGCAGATCGGCTCGGGGATTCATCGGGTAGCGCTGGTCGAACGCCCGTATATCGCGCGCGGCAGCCTCATCGATTTCCTTGGGCAGCACGATCCGCAGCTCGGCGTACAGGTCTCCGGCCCCCCCCTTGCTGGTCGTTACACCTCGCCCTTTCACGCGCAGGCGCCGCCCGGCGGACGTGCCGGGGGGGACTGTCAGCGTGATCATACCCTGGGGTGTGGGGACGTCGATCTTGGCGCCCAGCGCGGCTTCCGCCAACGTGACCGGCACGAGCACCTCCAAGTCGTTGCCGCGGCGGCGGAAGTAAGGATGTGGGGCGATGCGCACGGTGATCAGCAGGTCGCCGGAGTTGCCACCCCGGGGCCCCGGATCTCCCTGCCCGCGCAGGCGGATCTTCTTGCCGTCTTCAATGCCGGGTGGAATTTTGACCGTAATGGACTCGGTCTTGCCGCTCGGGCGGCGCACGTGCAGGGCAACCTCGCCGCCGGTGATCGACGTGCGGAAGGGAATCTCGACCTGGTGCTGCAGATCACCGCCGCGCTGCGGCGCCGCGCGGCGTCCCTGCGCTCGCCCCCCACTGAACTGCCGGAAGATGTCGGCGAATCCCTCAGAACCGCGGCCACCAAACAGCTGGCTGAAGTCAAACTCTTCAAACGCGGCATCCCCACCACCCGGGTACTGATAGGAATAGCGCGGCCCGCCTCCCGCCCCGGCCGACTGGAAGGAACTGCCGTACCGATCGTACATTTCCCGCTTTTCCGGATCGTTCAGTACGTCGTACGCCTGCTGCACCCGCTGGAACTTTTCTTTGGCTTTCTTGTCTCCCGGATTCATGTCCGGATGAAACTTGCGTGCCAGCTCGCGGTACGCGCGCTGAATGTCCTTCTGCGAGGCGTCTCGTTTGACGCCCAGCACTTTGTAGTAGTCTTCTTCCATGTCCCACATTGTATTCACTGAGCGCAGAAGGCATCAAGCGGCAACGGCCATGCCGGGGACAGCTCCGCGCGGACCAGGCGGCCCGCGGCCCGCCCCCGGTCAGGCGTCTGGCGTCCCCGCAGCTGTGGCGCGCCTCCGCGTCCATCGGCCACGGTGGCGTCCCAGCGTCGATCGCAGGCCGGCATGTGGTACAATCGGCGGCCGTGTCAGCAGGGAGAGTACGGGCGGAGCGGCGAGGAACTGCAATGACGGACCACAACAAGATGGCGTGCCAGCTGCCGGCCCCGGTCCTCTGGGGCCGCTGGAGTGCGTTGGGGGTGGCGGGGATGATCGCGGTTGCTCTCAGCTCGCGCGCTGCGGGGCTGGAGCCGAACAGTCTCCAGCGCAGGGGCGAGTTCGAGATCCGGGTGGTGGATGCGGAGACGGGTCAGCCGATCGCGGCCAACCTGTTCATACGCGATGCG
Organism: Pirellulaceae bacterium; assembly: GCA_036821925.1. Taxonomy (GTDB): domain Bacteria; phylum Planctomycetota; class Planctomycetia; order Pirellulales; family Pirellulaceae; genus JAAYDI01. The sequence goes on along the minus strand of DAISIS010000159.1, from coordinate 4,826 downwards.
CGTGGCCGGCCGGTCAAAGCGCCGCGTCTGCCGTTCTGGAAGGACCATTTCGCGTTCCTGGGCAGTGTCGTGTTGGAGCTGCGTCCCGGGCAGTACACGTTCGAGATGGAGCGCGGTCCGGAGTACAAGCTGCGATCCGGCGAGTTCGTGATCAAACCCGGCGCGTCGGACAATACGGAAGTCTCGCTCGAGCGTTTCGTGAACATGCGGCAGGAAGGCTGGTGGTCGGGCGATCTGCACATCCACCGGCCCCCGGACGATGTGCCCCTGTTGATGCTCGCGCAAGACCTGCACGTCGCCCCCGTGATCACCTGGTGGAACGAGACGACTGCCTGGAAGGACAAGCCGCTGCCCGAACCGGCGCTCATCACTGTCGACAATGACCGCTTCTACCAGCTGTTGGCGGGCGAGGACGAGCGTGGCGGCGGCGCGCTCATGTATTTCAACCTGCCCCGTCCGCTGGACCTGCCGGCAGGCACGGAGCGTGAGTACCCACCGATGAGTCGATTTGCCGAGCTGGCACGCCAGCAACCGGGTGGGCACATCGACATCGAGAAGCCCTTCTGGTGGGACATGCCGGTGTGGGTGGCGTTAGGATTGGCCGATTCCATCGGGTTGGCCCACAATCATCTGTGGCGCGATGGAATGTTGGCCAACGAGGCGTGGGGCAAACCGCGCGATCCGGTGTTCTATCCCCCGCCGCGCGGCACCGGCTACTGGTCGCAGGACATCTACTACCAGCTGTTGAACTGCGGGCTGCGTATACCGCCGTCGGCCGGCAGCGCGTCGGGGGTGCTGGACAACCCTGTCGGCTACAATCGCGTGTACGTGCACTGTGGAGACACGCTCACGTACGATGCCTGGTGGGAAGGCTTGCGGGCCGGCCGCGTCGTGGTGACGAACGGTCCACTGCTGCGTCCGCTGGTCAACGGCCAGCTGCCGGGTCATGTGTTTCGCGCTGCGCCGGGCGAGACCCTCGAGCTGTCGATCCAGTTGAATCTTGCTGTGCGCGAGCGTGTCGACTATCTGGAAGTGGTGCAGAACGGCCAGGTTGTGCAGGAGGTGCGGCTGGAGGAATATCGCCATCGGCGCGGCAAGTTGCCCCCCGTGACGTGTGACGCCAGCGGCTGGCTGCTCGTGCGGGCCGTCACCGCCAACTCGCAGACCTTTCGCTTCGCGTCGACCGGTCCCTGGTACGTCGAGGTCGGGGACCAGCCGCGGATCAGCCGCCAGTCCGCGCAGTTCTTCCTGGACTGGGTGAACGAACGGGCCGCGCAACTCAAGCTGGCCGACGCGCAGCAGAAGGCAGAAGCCATGGGGTATCTCGACCAGGCCCGTGCGTTCTGGGAGCAGCGGGTGGCGGCGGCCACGGTCGAGTGACCCCGCTCTACTCGATCTGCCCTCGATCCGATATACTCGCCGCATGGCAGCGACATCCTCTTGGCGCACACTTTACCCGTTTGAATCCCGCTATCTGACGCTCGGTACAGTGCGACTGCACTATGTGGATGAAGGTGCCGGTGCGCCGCTGTTGATGGTCCACGGCAATCCGACCTGGTCGTTCTACTGGCGGCGTCTGATCGACCACTTCCGCCGCACGTATCGGGTGGTGGCGGTCGACCACATCGGGTGTGGATTGAGCGACAAACCGCAGGAGCCCGCGTATTATTCGCTGGAGCGCAACACGGACCACCTGGTGGCCGTGATCGACCGCCTGGAGCTGCGGGACGCCACGCTGGTGGTGCACGACTGGGGCGGCGCGATCGGGCTGGGGGCGGCGTTAGCGCGTCCCGCTCACTTTCGCGCGTTCATACTGTTCAACACGGGTGTCTTCCCGCCGCCTTACATCCCCTGGCGGATCCGCGCGTGCCAGATTCCCTGGCTGGGCAGCTGGTGCATCCGGCGGCTGAATCTGTTTGCCCGTGCCGCGCTGTGGATGGCGGTGGCGCGGCACGACCGGATGACGCCCGACATCCGGGCCGGTTTGCTGGCTCCCTACGACAGCTGGGCACACCGGATGGCGATCGACCAGTTCGTGCGGGCGATTCCACGTGGGCCGCAGCACGCCAGCTGGCGCGTACTGGAGGAGCTGGAACGCAACCTGCCGGCGCTGTCCGATCGGCCGTGTCAGCTCATCTGGGGCATGCGCGACTGGTGTTTTCGCCCGGCGTGCCTGGAGCGGCTGCAGCAGATCTTCCCGCGTGCGGAGGTGCAGCGGCTCGCGGACGCCTCGCACTACGTCGTGGAGGACGCGTACGACGAGATCGTGCCACACATGGAACGGTTTCTCGGGGAACTTGCCTGACATGCCGGCCCGCCCGCCCATCGCGATCCCGCTGTCCACCGGCCAGTGTGCGAGTCTCGCCTGCCTGCTCGAAGCGGCGGCCCCCAAGCCGGGCAACGTGCAGCCGGGCGCCGACTTCGAGGACGCGACCTACGTGGACTTCGCGGTGAGTGCCGTAGCGATCGCGCCGGCGATGGACCGCGCCTGCAACGCCGGGGTGGGGCGGACTGCGCGCGAGGCGGTGCAGGCGACACGCAGCCTGGTCCGCACCAATACGAACCTGGGGACCATCCTGCTGCTGGCACCTCTGGCAGCGGTGCCGCGGAGCGTGCCGCTGCAGTCGGGGGTCGCGCAGGTGCTGTCCGCTCTGCGGCCGGCGGACAGCGCGGATGTCTACTGCGCAATCCGCCTGGCGCAGCCCGCAGGACTGGGACATGTCGACACGCTGGATGTCGCCGAGGCGGCCCCGCCGGACCTGCTGCTGGCGATGCGCGCGGCCAGCGATCGGGATCTGGTGGCGCAGCAATATGTGACCGGGTTTGCCACCGTCCTGGCTGACGTGCTCCCCTGGCTTGTGGCCGGGCGGAACCGGGGCTGGTCGCTCAACGACACGATCGTGCACACGCAGCTGCGGTTATTGAGTCGTCTCGGGGACAGTCTGATCGCGCGCAAATGCGGCCCGGCGATGTCGCAGCAGGCGGCGGAGCGAGCCAGCCGGGTCCTGGCGGCCGGCGCACCGGGCACGGACGCCTACGCACAGCAACTCGCCGCACTCGACGGCTGGTTGCGCAGCGATCATCATCGCCGGAACCCGGGCACGACCGCCGACCTGATCGCCGCCGGTTTGTTTGCCGCCCTGCGGGACGGCCTGCTGCATCCTCCTTTTTGAAGGCCTGGCACCATCATGTCCGAGTCCTACTCCGTGCGACTGCAGAAAGAGTGCCACGTGTTCAGCGCGGCGCACTTCATCACCTACGGCGGCGGGATCTGCGAGCCGCTGCATGGCCACAACTATCGCGTGTGGGCCGAGGTCGAAGGACCGCTGGACGAGAACCACTACGTGGTCGACTTCATCCTGCTGCGAGATGCACTGCAGACCATCACCCAGACGCTCGACCACCATATGCTGCTGCCCACATCTCATCCGCAGATCCACGTGGCTGCGGGCGACCAGGAGGTGGAGGTGACCTTCGCCCAGCGGCGATGGGTCTTTCCGCGCAGCGAGTGTGCGCTACTGCCTGTGGCCAATACGACGGCCGAGCTGCTCGCGCAGTACATCGGGCGCCAGCTGCTGGCAGAACTGGAACGCCGGGCGGGAGTGCGTCCGCGCGTCGTCCGGGTGGGAGTCGACGAGAGCCACGACCAATGGGGCATCTGCACACTCCGCAACGATGGCGAATAATCGCCTCAATTTTCCCAGCCTCGCGCGACGATATTCTCCGACACATGGGATTGGCGTACGTGCCTGCGCCCGGCAGACGCGTGCGGGACCGGGACCGGCCCCCCATGTTGCGTGGCACCCTGGGAGGTCGCGGCCGTGACGTCCGGTTTGCGAAAAGCTGCAGTCCTGTTGATGAGCCTGCCCCAGGATGAAGCTGCGCTGGTGCTCAGCAAGCTCAAAGCCAAGCAGATTGAGGCGGTCTCGATTGAGATTGCCCGGCTGGAGACGGTAGCCGGCAGCGAGCAGGAGGCGGTGATCTACGAGTTTGCGGAGGCGAATCCCAACGCGCTGCTTGGGGGCGGGGGCGGTCTGGATCTGGCCAAGTCGCTGGTCCAGCGGGCGCTGGGCAAAGACGCCCGTGACACGCTCGACACCGTACAGCAATCGATCGAGGCGCTCCCGTTCGGATTCCTCAAGAAGGTCGACCCGCAGAACGTCGTCACGTACATCAACGACGAACACCCGCAGACGATTGCCCTCATTCTCTCGCACCTGCCGCCGGCCTACGGTGCGCAGATCATCGCCGGCCTGACCCCCGAACGCCAGATGGCAGTGATCCAGCGGGTCGCGCACATGGGGCAGACGAACCCGGAAGTCATCAAGCAGGTGGAGGAGGGGCTCGAGTCGCGGATGGTCAGTGTGATGAGTCAGCAGTTCGAGAACGCGGGCGGGGTGTCGTCCGTGGCGGAGATTCTCAACGTGACCGACCGCGCGACGGAACGCAATCTCCTGGAGAACCTGGCCCAGGAGGATCCCGGCCTGGTGGACGAAATCCGCCGCCTGATGTTCGTGTTCGAAGACATCAACAAGCTGCGTGACAAGGACGTGCAGACCGTGTTGAAGAATGTGGAGAGCGCCCAGTGGGCCATGGCGCTCAAGGGCTCGAGCGAAGAGCTGCAGCAGAAGATTCTGGGCAACATGTCACAGCGGGCTTCCCAGATGTTGCGCGAGGAAATGGAGATGCGCGGCTCGGTGCGGCTGTCGGAAGTGGAGGCTGTCCAGCAACAGATCGTCGACATCATCCGGCGCCTGGAAGATGCCGGCGAAATCTCGACCCACGCCGACGAAGAAACCGAAGAGATGATCCAGTAGGCATCTCCC
>DAISIS010000158.1:0-11138 GCA_036821925.1 Pirellulaceae bacterium | reverse complement strand
CCAGCACCGTGATCTCGCCCAGTGTGTCAAACCCGCGGAAGTCGACCAGGATCACGTTGACAATGTTCCGTCCGTGCGCCGCCGGCACACTCTGTTGAGCGAAGTGCTCCGATATCGCCGGGTGGTGCTCCACTGCCTGGGCCATGAGGACCAGCGCGGTCATCAGCGTTCCGACCACGACCGCCAGCGCAGCATCGCGCACGCGGCTCACCGCGCTCGACAGACGCGGCGACTCCGGCAAGTGGTAGAACACCAGCACAAACAGGATCACCGTCAGCGTCTCGATCAGGAACTGCGTCATCGCCACGTCCGGCGCGCCGAACAGGACGAAGACAATCGCCACGCAATAGCCGACGACCCCCAGGGCGGCGATGGCGGCGAGCCGCCCGTGCGCGCGGACGGCCACGAAGGCGGCCAGCACAATGAGCACGCACAGGCCGACGTCGTAGAACCGCAGATCCGACCAGTCCCCGGCGCGAAGCGTGCCGCCGCGCGCGACTAGCGTCACCCCCACCAGGCCGACCAGGGTGGTCAGGATGATCGACAGATAGTAGCGCAGGTAGCCGCTCTGCAGCCAGCGTGTCTGGACGAGCGCCACCGCGTTCAAGCCGCTCAGCCCCAGCTCGTACCAGCGCGCCGGGCCCCAGACCGCAGCGCCGGCCCAGCGGGCCGCGACCTCCCGCAGCCGGCCGCGCCCCGCGTACACCACGCCGCCACCGGCCAGCGTCAAGACGCTCAAGAGCAGCACGACGTTGAAGCCATGCCAGAGTGCCAGGTGCACCTCGGCCGAATGCCCCAGACCGGCCGCCGTCGCCGCCGCGACCAGCTGCTCCCCCCCCGCCGCTGGCCACCATCCCAGCACGCCGCTCAACCCGGCCAGCAGCAGTGGTCCCAACCACAGGCTCAGCGGCGCCTCATGCGCCGGGCGGGGCGTGGCGCGCCGCTGACCCAGGAACGGACGCAGCCCCACAAGCCCGGCCACGGCCACCAGCAGGACGTTCGTCACCAGCGCCGCCGCCGTGGCCGCCACCGCTCCCGGCGCGTGCACCACCGACTCGTACGTCAATTCTTTGGCCAGGAAGCCGACCAGCGGCGGCAACCCGGCCATCGACAGCGCTGCGACGACCGCGCCGATCGCCGTGCAGGGCATCGCGCGCGCCAGCCCGCCCAGCTGGTCCACATCACGCGTGCCGGTCTCGTGATCCAGCGCGCCGGCCACCAGGAACAGGGCCCCCTTGTACAGCGCGTGACCGAGCAGCAACACCACCGCGGCCTGGATGGCCACTGCCCCCCCCAATCCCAGCAGGCATGTCAGTGTGCCCAGAGTGCTGACCGTCGAGTACGCGAGAATCCGCTTCAGATCGGATTGCAGCAGGGCCAGCCACGCGCCGAGCAGCATGGTGCACAGGCCGACCGTGACGATGGTGGTCGTCCACAGCTGCGTGCCGCCCAGTACCGGGCTCAGCCGCGCGATCAGATACACGCCCGCCTTGACCATCGTGGCCGAGTGCAGGTACGTGCTCACCGGGGTCGGCGCCTCCATCGCGCTGGGCAACCAGAAGTGAAACGGGAACTGTGCCGACTTGGTGAATGCCCCCAGCAGGACCAGCAGGACGGCCGGCACGTACAGCGCATGCGCCCGCAACGCATCCCCCCGTTCCAGCAACTCCGTCAGCTCCAGGCTCCCACCAGCCTGGCCGACCAGCAGAAGTCCGGCCAGCAGCGCCAACCCGCCCCCGGCCGTCACCAGCAGCGCCTGCAGCGCTGCCGCACGCGCTTCGCGGCGTTCGTGATCGAACCCGATCAGCAGATAGGAGCTCAAACTGGTCAGCTCCCAGAACACAAACAGCACCAGCACGTTGTCTGCCAGGACGAGTCCCAGCATCGAGGCCATGAAGATCAGCAGCAGGGCATACAGTCGGCCCAGCTGCGGGTGCCCCGCCAGGTAGCCGCCCGCATAGATCAGCACGAGCGCCCCGATGCCGCTGATCAGCAGCGCAAACAACAGGCTCAGGCCATCCAGCTGGAAGGACCAGGCAACGCCCAACGCCGGCACCCAGGGGCAGTGAACCTGCACGACCTGCCCCGCCGCGATCGGTCCCACGTGGCTGCCGAAGTAGATGACCAGGGCCAGCGGCGGCAGCGCCAGCAGCCACCCGGCCGCCCCGCGCGCCGCGCGTGCTACCCCTGGGGCTGCCAGGGCAAACACAAACCCGATCAGGACGGCCGCCGTCAGGCCCATGGTTGTCACCCTCTCGTCTGCACCACGTGTGTTCTACTTTCTAGCTACACCAGACGCCCGCGAATACCCCTCCGCAGGCCCGCTCCATCAGCCGGACCGCTGCCGGCTTCGCGGACGCACACGCGTCACGGGCCTGGAGCCGGTGGGGGGGCGTCGGGCGGGTCGCGGCGCACGGTCGGCCAGCGGCGCGCAAAGAGTCGCGGGTTGCCGTCAATGAACCGCTGAATCCACCGCTCGGAAAAAGACTGCACGCCCCGTTTCATGCACAGATAACTGACCACCGACACGGCGAGCGCACCGAGCGTGTCCACGATCAGGTCCCACATGGTGTCCGTCAGGCCGGACGGATCGTCGAACATCGGTTTCTGCATGTTCAGGCCGAACAGGCTGTCCATGGCGAACTCGAAGATCTCCCAGATGGCACCCACCGCCACGGCGAAGCAGAACGCGAACAGCGCCACGAACCCGGGCTCCATGTGCATGTCGATCCGCGGGCTCTCGTTCAGGACATACACCAGCAGCACACCGAGGATCCCCAGCAACCCGCCGGACGTCGTGTGCAGCGCGATGTCCCACCACCAGAACCGGCTGTAGTAATCGCGCGTTTCCCCCAGGAACAGCGCGGCGAAGATGAAACCGATCGTCAGCAGTTCAAACTCGGGCGGCACGTAGATGGCCAGCCGTCGCGCGAAGAGGGCGGGCAGGACCGTCAAGAACAGGATGCCGGCGATGACCGCGGCGTTGAGCCACTGGCGCTCGTAGATCGACAGCAGGAGCCCGATAACAATGACAGCCTGCAGGGCCAGTGTCAGCCACTTGTGTGCGTTCCGGCGCTGAGTGGGTGGTGAGGCATGCTCCGTATTCGCGTCGCGCATGCGTGCGATTATCGCCGCGCCGCCAGCGGCCCGCAAGCTGCGGTCGCCCCGCGGGCGGATGCCGTCCCACAGCGGCCTGACGGGCCGCCGGCCGCCTGCTGCCGCTGAACGCCGGCGCGCACGTGTGGTCGGGTCAGATGCCCAGCTGACCGAGCGCGTCGATCATGCGCAGCACGAGTCCGGACACGGTGGGATGGGAGACCTGGAAGCTCTCTTCGGCGGCACGGAATCGCGCGGCCAGCGTTTCGGAGGCGATCGGCTCCGAATCGATCTTGTCCAAGGCGGTGCGGAGATCCCGCAGCACGTCAGCGAGCGGCTGTTGCGAGCTGGCGTCCGCCGCGTCGAGCGTCTCCAGTTCGGCCTCCAGCTCCTTGACCAGCGACTTGAGCTTCTCCACGCGTTCGGGCATGTCACGGCTCCGGGGAAAGACTGTGGGACACCGTGACCATTGTCCGCGTTTTGAAGGCTTCGAGCAACGGGCGGGCGACGTCCGCCGGAATGGCATAGCTGGCCACGCGATTGGCACGCGCGATGTTGATGCCGACGGCGTTGCCCGCCAGGTCCACCAGGGGGCCCCCGCACTGATTCGGGAGCAGGACCGTGTCGTGTTCCAGCGCGGACGGGAACAGGACGCGCCGCGCGCTCAGTGGGCCGCCCAGCCGATCCTGCAGCTGTGCACGCTGGCCGGAGAGCGTTTCCGCCACACTGCCCAGCACCGCCGCGATGTGTTCGGTCTGGTCGGCACGCTGGATCGTCAACTGCACCGTGTCGCCGGGCAGCATGGCGCTGGTGGCTGCCACCAGCGCGTCCGCGCTCTCGATCGTCTGCGTATCGATGTGCGTGATGATATCGCCGCGGAGGAGGCCGGCGTTGGCAGCGCCGCTGCGCGGCACCACAAACGTGACGCGCGGGCCCGGATGGTCCTCGGTCAGCTGAATCCCCAACACCGCGCCGCGAATCTGGTGCGGCGCGACACTGACAATGCCCACGGCGTCGCGCAGCGCGCCGAGTCCCGGCGTGGCCACCCAACTGCCCACTGCGGGTGGCTCCTCCGCGCGCCAGCGAATGACCGGCAGACCCTGCGCGGGGATCTTCAGCACCGCCAGGTCGCTGCCCCGGTCCACGCCCAGCAGTTCGGCCGCGTGACGCGTTCCATCCGCCAGCTCGCAGACCGCCGGGCCGTCCAGCTCGCTGCCCTTGGTGGCCACCAGGCCGTCGGCATCGAAGATCGTGCCCAACGCCACCTGCTCATCGTGGCACAGGACGCGGACAGTGCACTGGGCCGACAGCCCGACCACGCCACGGAACGCCTGCAGCACCGACGTGTGATCGCGCGCATGTTTGCCCCCCCCCGACGCGTCGGCCGCGTGCGGCACCAGCCGCCCCACGAACTCGCCCCCTTCACCCGGCCGCTCAGGAGCCGGATCCGGCCGGCTCGCCGCGCCGATCACCAGCGGGAACTCCCGGGTCTGCGACCCCCGCACCACCACGACCGTCACTTCGTCACCCGGGTTGCGCCGCGCGACCAGGGCCTTCAGATCGTCAAAACTCCTGACTTCTTCGTCACCAAAGCGGGTAACCAGATCGCCGGGCTGCAGGCCGGCTGACTCCGCCGGCGACGCCGGTATCACCTGCGCGATGCGTGGCGCGTCGGTTTCTTTGACCCCCAGGACGCCGATCATCGGGCGACCGATCAGATCCAGCAGGGTGCCCCAGGCGTCCCCCCGCGCCAGCCGCGCCCAGTTGTCCCGAAAGGCATGGATCGGCACGTGCAGGTTCTTGGTGAGCTTGCTGCCGATCCGGCTGTGGACTCCGATGACATGCCCCTGCATATCGAAGAGCGGGCCACCCGAATCACCGCCGATGAGCACACAATCGGTTTCGATCACCGAGTTGCTTACCGACAGCACGCGGCCGAACCGGGCCGCAGGTTGCCGGTCCGGCTGGTAACCCCCGGGGTGACCCAGCGCCAGGCACCAACTGCCCGGACGCAGATCGGCGATCGTGCCCATCTCGGCGTACGGCCACGGGCCGGTCCCCCCCGCCGGCCGCTCAGCGCCTTCGCGCGGCAACTCCTCAATCTGAATGAGCCCCGCATCCATGCCCCGATGCAGACCCCGCGTCCGGCCGCGCAATCGCCGGCCGTCGGACATCCGCACCCGGACCTCCCGATCGGGGTCGCCGGCGACGTGCGCTGCGGTCAGGATGTAACCGTCGGCGCTGACGATGACGCCGCTTCCCTGTGTCTGGCCGATCTCCAGTCCCACCGTGACCTGCAGCAGCCGCTGCACGAGCATGCGCTGATGCTCGTCCATCAGCCGCAGCTCGTCCACCGATGTGGGCACTCCCGCCGCGTAGATGCGCTCGAGCGGGGCAGCGAGCGTCAACTGGTGCTGCGGATCCTGCGCGCCGGCCGGAGTGGCCGCTGCCGCCAACGCGAGACTCGCAGCCCACATCCACCAGACCGAGAGCGGGGAACGAAGTGGGCGACGCCGACCGTGACAGAGGGTAGAGATGAGACCGGTTTGCGTCATGGGCACGTTTTGCAGGAGCTGCGGGGTCAGGTTCCGGCCCGTCGGTCAGGCCGCTGCCTCACTTACGGTTTCCGGGTGCATCGGACGTCAATGACAGATCATACCGGTTTTCGCTGCGAGGTTCTCGACATTTTGCCACCCGCCACCCAAAATGGGCCACACCGTCCCCGCTGTTCCGAACGGCCCGACAGACACGTGCAGACATGCGAAGGCTAATCGCCGGTTGTGGTTATCTCGGCTCCCGCGTGGCCCGGTTATGGAACGCCGCTGGCGACGAGGTCCACGTGCTGACGCGCGCCACATCGCGAGCCAGACACTTTCAGCGAGAGGGACTGATTCCCTGGGTGGGTGACGTGACCCGCCCGGAGACCCTGCAGCAACTCCCGGCGGTCGATACGCTGCTCTGGAGCGTTGGGTTCGACCGGGACATGCTGCAGACGGTCCAGGACGTGTACGTCGACGGCCTGCGCCATCTCCTGGCGGCGCTGCCCCCGCAGGTCGGACGCCTCATTCACATCAGTTCCACAGGCGTCTACGGACAGACCGATGGAAGCTGGGTGGACGAGGCCACCGAGTGCCGGCCACTGCACGCGGGGGGACAGGCCTTTCTGGCCGCCGAACAACTGCTGCTGCAGTCCCCGTTTTCCGACCGGACCGTGATCCTCCGCCTCGCCGGCCTCTATGGACCGGGACGGCTGCCCCGGCTCCGGCAGCTCCAGGCCGGCCAGCCGATCGACACACAGCCGCACCACCTGTTGAACCTGATTCATGTGGACGACGCGGCCCAGGTGGTGCAGCAGGCGGCCGCACGCGCACTGCAACTGCCCCGCGTGTTGCTCGTGTCCGATGGCCAGCCCGTCGAGCGTTTGGCGTTCTATCAGGAAGCCGCGCGACTGTTTGGCACACCGCCGGCGCAGTTCCGCAGTCCCTCCAGCCCCCGGCCGGTTGCCGGGCGCCGGGCCGGACACAAACGCGTCCACAACGACCGCCTGCGCGCGGAGCTGGGAATCACGCTCCGCTATCCGTCGTATCGCGCAGGGCTGGCCGCGATCTGGGCCGAGAGCCGGTGAAGCGGGAGGCGGCGCGCGCCGGGACGGCAAACTTGACCCAGTCTCGCTGTCTTCTGCTGCTGTCGCGTCGTGCCGGATCTACCGGATATTCCCTCAATCCGCTCCCGGCGGACTGCCGATGGGTAATCTAGACCGAGACAACCACACCGCGCCCTGCGCGGCTCCATCCGACTCACGTCGATATCCAGGGGGGAACTCGATGATTCGGCGCACGATCATAACCCTGCTCTGCGCGGCAGCTCTCTACTTCAGCGTGTCGGCGACTCAGGCGCAAGCCGATCAGCGCGCGTATGGCCGCGTCTGGGGCAATGCCTACGGGCGCTATGACTGGGATCGGTTCTACCACTATCCGTACGTGTTCTACCCGCAGAACTTCTGGGGGAATGAATACTACCGCAGTGCCGAGAGTCTGTACTATCGGTATCCGCCGGAAATGCGCATCCCGGTCTACAACAAGAAGTGGCACAACGAGTATCCACAGGATCGCCGGTACCACTACGGCCACCAGTTTATTTTGGACGTGTTCTAACGCGTTCTAACGGGTGACCGTGGCGCCTTGTCCCACGGCGGTGTATACATCCACCGCCGTGTGCAGCTGATCGATGGCGATCCATTCCGTCGCGGTGTGCGCCTGCTCGATGGAGCCCGGGCCGAACACGACGGTGGGCACGCCGGCCGAGGCGTAGAAGGGGGCGTTGGTCCCGTACGGCCCGCCGATCTGCTGCGCCGCGGTCCCCTGGCGGTGGAGAATCTGCTGCAGGCGTGCCGCGAGCTCCATGTTGCCGCGATCGCTCAGCCCGCGGCTGACGAGAAACGGGGGATCGTGCTGGATTCGATCGGCGAGCGGTGTGTGTTGTGTGAGCCAATCGAGCACGTGTTGTAGCGCCGCCTCCGGTTCTTCGTCAGGTCCCAGACGCCGATCGATTTCAATCGTGCAGCGGTCGGGCACGGCATTGACGCAGATCCCGCCGTGAATAGTGCCGACGTTGAGTGTGGGAGGGCCGACCCGCGGGTCCCCCCCGCGCTGGACCAGCGAATCGGCACAGCGCTGCAGCTGCAGCACCACATGCCCCATGTGGTAAATCGCATTCTCCCCGTGGTCCGGGCACGCGCTGTGCGCCGCGCGGCCGAGCGTGTGGCAGCGCCAGCGGATCACCCCTTTGTGCGTGACCATGACCTGCAGGTTCGTCGGTTCGGCGACGATCACCTGATCGGGCGGGCGCGGCAGCATCGGGGCCGTGCCGTCGGCCCAGGACTGCGCCAGCCGGCGCGCGCCGGCAAAGCCATGCTCTTCGTTCACGGTGCACGCCATCACCAGCGTCGGCATGGCTGCGGACCGCTCGGACGCCAGCCGCGCGAAGGCGGTCAGCATGCAGGCCATCGCACCCTTGACGTCGCAGGCGCCCCGGCCGAAGAGGCGGCCCTGCTCAATCCGCGGTTGCCAGGGATCGATCGTCATGCCGTCGACCGGGACCGTATCCTGGTGCGCATCGAACACCACAATCGGCCGCTGCCGGTCGCCCGCCGGCGCTGTGGTCCAGGCCAGGATGTTGGTGCGCCGCGGCTCCACGTTTTGACGCCACACCCCCACCCCCAGGTCTCGAAAGAAATGCTCCAGATAATCGCTCAGCGCTTGCTCGCAGTAATGCGGATCGTCCGCCACGTCCCGACCCATCGGATTGACACTCGGGATGCGAATCAGCTGCTGCAGGATTTCAACAACGTCGGGAATCATGGGCGGTGCAGTTCTGCCTCAGGCGGAAAGCGTGGGGGAGTGAGGAATGACGGATGAGGAATGACGGATGACGAATGACCAAGCACGAAGGAATGACGGATGACGAATGACCAAGCACGAAGGAATGACGGATGACCAGGGGTCCGGCACAGGGGAGCCACGGGGTGTCCGGAGTGGCATGCCGTGCCGAGGCAATTCGTCATTAGCCCTTCCTTCGTGCTTGGTCATTCGTCATCCGTCATTCCTCATCCGTCATTCCCCACGTAATGGTAGACCGAGGGGGTAGCGCAGGGATACCCGCTGTCGTGTGTGGTTGGGTTGACCCTGGTGTATCCCGCCGATACGATGCAATCGCGCCGCGGTCGGGCCGGCTGCACAGCGGCGGGCCGGGCCTGTGTGGGTACCGTCATTAAGTTGTTCTCAAGCAAGTCTTTATGGCTGCCGTCCTGCTGCCCATCCTGATGTTGATTGTCTGTGCCGCGCTGCTGTCGGTGGGCATGTTCGTGGTGGCACAGCTGTTGGGGCCGCGGCGCGTGACCGAGGTCAAGCAGATGCCGTATGAGAGCGGCATGGATCCGGCGCACGATGCGCGGCGTCGGTTCGACTTCCGGTTCCACGCCGTGGCGATTGCCTTTCTGGTGTTCGATGTGGAACTGCTGTTCCTCTATCCGTGGGCCGTTGCCAACAAGGACCAGCAGGGGCTGGCACGCGTGGCGGATGCGGTGCCGGTGTGGAGCCCGGGGCTGGTGTTCGCAGAGGTGCTGGTGTTTGTCGGGCTGCTGGCGGTGGGCTATGTATATGCGTGGCGCAGAGGGGTGTTTCGATGGCGGTAGAGACTCCCGACCAGGTCCTCGTGACGCGGCTGGATGCGCTGGCCAGCTGGTGTCGCAAGCACAGTCTGTGGCCCATGCCGTTTGCGACGGCCTGTTGCGGCATTGAATTGATGGCGACCGGTGCGAGTCGTCACGATCTGGCGCGGTTCGGCGCGGAGGCCATGCGGTTCAGCCCGCGGCAGAGCGACTTGATGATCGTGGCGGGGCGGGTGGTGATGAAGATGCTCCCCGTGCTGCAGCGGATCTGGCAGCAGATGAGCGAGCCGAAGTGGTGCATTTCGATGGGGGCCTGCGCCAGCACGGGGGGAGTGTTCGACACGTATGCCGTGGTGCAGGGCATTGATCGGTTCCTGCCGGTGGACATGTACGTGCCCGGCTGCCCGCCGCGTCCCGAGCAGCTGATCCAGGCGATCCTGGACCTGCAGGACAAGATTGCGCGGGAAGGGACCGTAGCGGGGCGCGAGTTCGAGCGCCGCGCGCCAGTACGGGCACTGCAGGAGCTGCCCATTCTGGGGCAGACACCCGCATTCCGCGCGCGCGGCGTGAGGACGTGACAGGAGCGCAGGCTGCCGGCCCGGTCGGCGCGCCGGACGCCTGTGCCACGGGGGACGACGGGGGGAGCGACAGTGGACGCAGTCGGGTTGGAGCAGGTGACGGACGCGCTGCTGCAGCGTTTCGCGGGCGCCAGCCGGAGCGAGTTCCGGCAGGAGGTCCGCGTGTGCGTGCCGCGCGCGAGTCTCTACGACGCGCTGCACGTGCTGCAGCAGGAGTGGGGCTTCGACCTGCTGGTCGACATCACCTGTGTCGACTACCTCCACTATCGCGGCGCCACCGAACGCTTTGGCCTGGTCTACCTGCTGTGCAACACCCGCGACAACCTGCGTCTGACAGTGCGCGCGATGCTCAGCGAGCCGGACCTGACGATTCCCTCCGTCACCTCCCTGTGGGAAGCTGCCAACTGGCTGGAACGGGAAGTGTTCGACATGTTTGGCATACACTTCGCCTGCCATCCGGACCTGCGGCGGATCCTGCTGCCCCCGGAGTTCACTGCACATCCGTTGCGGAAAGACTATCCGTTGCAGGGGCGGGGTGAACGGCACAACTTCACCCCGCTGGCGCGTGAGGACGGATGAGTTCGCGGACTGGACATCCATGACTGCACCACAGGATTATCTCTGGACTCTGAACTTCGGCCCGCAGCATCCTGCGACGCACACGACGCTGCGCATCGTGCTCACGCTCAACGGCGAACGGGTCGTGGGCGCGGTGCCGGACATCGGCTATTTGCACAGCGGTTTCGAGAAGATCGGCGAGCATCTGGACTACAACCAGTACGTGACGGTCACCGACCGGATGAACTACATCTCGCCGATGGCCAACAACGTGGCGTGGCACCACGCGGTGGAGAAGCTGTTGGGGATCGAGTTGACGCCGCGCTGCAAGTATCTGCGCGTGATCATTGCCGAGCTGGCACGCATCAGCGACCATCTGCTGTGCGTCGGGGCGATGGGTCTGGATGTGGGCGCGTTCACCTTCTTCCTGTACGGGTTTTACGAGCGGGAGAAGATCTACGACATCTTCGAGTCACTCTGCGGCGCTCGCTTCACCAACAGTTACACGCGCGTCGGGGGAGTGCTGTACGACATCACACCGGTCACGATGGAGAAGATCCGGGACTTGATCCGGCGGCTGCCCGCCACCCTGGCCGACATGGAGCGCCTGCTGACGCGCAACCGCATTTTCCTGGACCGCACGCAGGGGGTGGGGGTGCTTTCGGCCGCCGAGGCCATCAATCGCGGCGCGACGGGGCCCGTGGCGCGCGCCTCCGGCGTGACGCGCGATCTGCGGA
>DAISIS010000157.1:0-11204 GCA_036821925.1 Pirellulaceae bacterium | reverse complement strand
CGGGCGGCGGGGCCGCCCTACCCTCCTGCTCCGCCGCCGCGGCCTTTTCGTCCGCCAGTTGTTTGGCCAGCTCGCCGGTGCGGTCCGCGACCTGGGCCTGCTTCTGGGCCAGTGCCTGGGGATCCGCGCTCCCCTCGGTCTGTCCGCGGAGGCTGCGCTGCAGCCGCTCCAGACGCTGCAGCTCCCGGATGTGGTCCTGCGTCCGCTGCGCTTCCGTCTTGAGCCGATCCGCCCGGTCTTCGCTCAGCAGCAGCTGCAGCAGTTCCTGGAGATCCTTGCGGGCAATTTCCTGACCGTCGAGCGCGCGCTTGTACTGTTTCTGGGAGAGCAGGGCGACAATCGCCGCCAGTTGCGACTGGGTCAGACGATCTTTCGACTGCTTGTAAGCCTGCCGCAGCAGCGCGGCCCGACGCGGATTGGATGTGGCCTCGAAATCGGCCATCTTGAAGATCAGGTCTTCCAGGCGACGGTACTTCTCGGCCACCTGCCCCTGCTCCTCCGGCAGCGCGTCAGTGGCGGCTGCTGGAGCGGGCTCGTCCGCGGGCTGAGCCGGTGCCGCGTCGTCTTGAGCCGCCCGGGCGTGCGCGGCGAGCAGCGCGAGGTACAACAGCGCGGGGCACATCAGCGCACGGCAGAATCGGTTCATGGTTCGTTCCTCTTGTTCGTCTGCTACTGCAGCAGCTCGAGCGCTTCGCTGGAGCGGGCTTTCTTGGTCTTGTCGATCAGCTGTTCCTGATCCTCGAGCAACGAACGTACGATATTCATCAACTCGTTGAAGGTTTCCAGTTCGA
This sequence comes from Pirellulaceae bacterium, assembly GCA_036821925.1. GTDB lineage: Bacteria > Planctomycetota > Planctomycetia > Pirellulales > Pirellulaceae > JAAYDI01. The sequence continues at coordinate 10,413 of DAISIS010000157.1, read as the reverse complement.
GCATCTTCTGCAAGACCCTGTCCAGTTCCAGCAGGATGTCATCCGTTTCCTGGACCGCTGCATCGGCCGCCTGGTCGCTGGCCGGCGGGTCGGCCAGTTTCTGTTCGAGATCCTTCAGCCGCTGGGCAAGTGCAGGGAACCTCGTTTCACCGATCCGCCGCAGGGGATCGGCGATCTGTTCCTGGAGCCGCACTTTGCGGTCCTCCGAGTCGACGCGGTTGTTGATCAATTCTTCGCGGATATCATCGAAAGAGGCAGCGACTCCCAGAACTTCCTGCGCTGATTTCTCCGCCTGCACTGTGGCCCGCTGGGTCCGGAGCGACCGCAGCGACTGTTCGCGATCTTCGGCTGTGAGGGCTGATGCGCCGGCCGACCCTTCCCCGTCCGGTGCGGCCTGCGCCGCCTCCAGGCGGTCCTCGGGCGCTGTGTTGGCCGGCCCGGCCGCCGCCCGCCGGACGCGGCTGAGCGAATCCCGCATTTCCCCCAGCTCGTCAATGATCTGCTCCAGCCGGCGGCGGAGACCCAGCTCGCGGCGTTCCAGCATGGCCAGCAGCTCCTCGGGCGTCACCACGTCCAGCTGATAGCGATCGCCACTGCCGACATTCGGGGAGGCCGACAGATTGCAGCGGTCGGACGCCATCAGGGTGACAGCCAGTTTGTCTTTGGGCTGGAGCGCCAGGCCTCCCTCGGCGGCCCGCAGCGCGCGAAAGTCCAGCGTGGCGTCGAGCTGGCCGGTGTCCGGCACGTCGAACGGGAACTGCCGCGGCTCGCTGTCGTTGATGGCGACGTCGAACCAGGATCGGTCGACGTCGTAGTCGTCGGTGATCTTGCCTTGGGCCGGGATGATCGCGTCGGGCGTGATGGCCGTGCCAATTCCCCGCAAGGTTGCCGCCACCGCCGGCGCCCGGTCCTCGATGCCGCCGATCGACAGCCGGATGGGTGGATCGCTCGCCACGCCGTCCGTGTCATGCAGCGTGAGCTCCAGTGCCACGTTGCCGGTCAGGCGGGGGATGGAGTACTCGATCTGGCGGGGATCACCGCCGGCCTGCGCCGCGTCGTAAACCGTCGTCTCCTGGGTCTGCACGTCGCGAATGTCGACTCTCGTAAGGTCCTTGTTGGCCCGGGCGCGGATCGTGATCTGGGTGCCGTGGGGCAGCTGCGTGCCGCTGGCCAGGTCAATGGTGCGCGGCAGCCACACGGACAACTCTTCGTCCACCATATATGGCGGGAAGACGCAGTCGAGTTTCGTCTCGACAATCGACGGGCTGGGGACGACCCGCAGGCGATAGCCGCGCACGCGGTGATCGTGCCCCCGCACGTCGAACGTGATGCTCGAGAGAATCCCACGGAACGGCTTGGAGTCGGATGCGAACGCCTGGTAGTTGTCACGGATGCGCCCCAGCTTCTGCAGGTTGACACTGCCGCGATCGTGTTCCTCGGTCTGATAGTACGCCGTACAGTACTCCGGCACGACCTTGGTCGCGTCGGCCCGCACACGCAGCAGCACGCTGGTTCCCTTGGCGACCCGGATCTCGTGATCGGCATCGAACGGGATCAGCGGGGACAGCGTGACGGCGCCGTCGGCCGTGGCGGTGTGTTCGATCTGGATCCCCGCCACCGAGATCTCGGTGCTGCGTGGCCAGGCGCGATCGCGGAGCAGATACAGACGCTGCGCCCCGATCTGGATGGCCTGGGGATTGAACGCATAAAGCGCTCCGATCGGGGCGAGCACGGCCAGGGCCAACGCCAGCTTGGTGATCAGCGGTTTCAGGCGGAGCACTTCGCCGACACGCACGTCGTGCGCTGCAGCCCGCGCCTGCAGATCGGTACGGCGCAGCAGTTCCCGATTGAACTCCCGCGCGTGTTCCGGACGCTCGGCCATCTCCACGGTCGTCACCAGCCCGTCGCGGAACTGGCGGAAACGCCGTTCCAGCAGGACTGCGAGGCTGGGGTTGGACAGGCGGGTGAAGGCCCGCCGGAAGACCCAGTGGTAGAGCAACCAGGCCAGGACAGCGCTGATGCCCGCCAGCATGACCAGCCGCGGCGCACGCGGCATCTCGCTGGCGCCCATGAGCACGGGCAGGTAATCGACCGCCAGGCCGATCCAGAAGGTGGCGCCGAGCCACAGGCAGGCCAGGGCCAGCCCTTCCGCCCAGACGTACAGCCGGATGCGCCGGCGCAGACGGGCCAACAGTCCGACCAGGTCGGTGCCGAGTTGTAGAGGGTCAGTCTGAGTCGCCATCAACACAAACGTTCACCAGGCAGCGCTGAACGTCTCCTTTTTTCTTTCTCTTCTCTCTCTCCATCGTATGCCGGTGCGGCCACGTTGCCACGCCTGCTCACGCCAGCTTGTGCAGGCGGCGGAGCAGCCATTCCAGACAGAGCACTCCGACAATCAACCCCAGGAGCCACCCCATGAGCCGCTCGTCAAACAGCTTGTCCATGGTCTCTGGCAGGTAGATCACCTGATCGTTCGGCTGCAACGCAGATGCCAGCGACGCGCGGGTGGTGCCACCCCGATTCATCGCCGCATCGAGTCCCACGTAATACTCCCCCCCGGTCGTCTGGGTGAGGGCCTTCAGCAGCGCGTCATTGCGTTGCGGGCGTTCGATCTCCAGGGCGGGCACGCGTACCCGCACTTCCGCGGACAGCAGTTCATCGTCGGCGCTGTCCGGCGGGGCCAGTTCGATGCGGTAGTCGCCGGACAGCAGTGCGGTGAACTGGGCCTCGTACGTCCCCTCGCGCGCCGTGTCCTGGATCTTGCGCAGCGAGATCCCCACGCGCTGGCCGTCCGGCTGCCACAGCATCGCGGCGACGGAGTCCACGGTCAGCGCCTGATGCTGGGCGTCGTTCAGGACAGCGCGCACGGTGATCGCATCGCCCAGCAGGCAGCGGTCCTTGTCGACCAGCAGCACACCGCGGCTGGAATCCCGCAACAAGCGGCCTTGCGACACCCAGCGGATCAGCTTGGTGTAGTAGGTCTCGAAGTACCGCGGCTCCAACGCGCGCAGACGCCACATCTCGCCGCTGGCCTGGAAGAAGACCCGCCCGGATCCGTAGAAGTGGGCTGCAGCGTAAATCGGCAGCTCGCCGTCAATCGCCGTCTCGGGGTTGGAGAACCGCGCGTAGACCCGCGCGCCCGGCTTGGGGTCCTTGACCGAGTAGTAACCGAAGACGCCCTCGAACGACTGCCACGCCGCCTCGCTTGCCAGAGCGTCGTCTTCCAGCCAGAGGAACTCGGCATCCAGCCCGTCACGCGTGAAGTTCAGCGGCCAGGCGGACTCGCCGCCGAAACGCCCCAGGCTGAGATTGGGCGAGCCCTGGCTGAAGAAGACCACCGGGTAGAGCGTCTTGATCGTATCGACGCGCGGATCGCGGCCGCGCCGCAGACCGGCCCATTCCGGAGTGAACACCGGGCCCGCGACCACGATCAGCCCTCCTGCCTGCTCCGCCACCCAGCGGTCAAGCAGTTCCAGTTGCAGTTCGTCCAGCTGGAGCCAGTCGGGGTCAAACGCGACGATGCAGTCATACTGAAACAGGTCGTCGGCCAGCTCCGGGAACTCTGCCAGGATGTTCGTCGCTTCCTGGGAGGCCCCTGCTCCGCCGGTCTGCAGCAGGACGTCCACGGCGGCATCCCGGTCGCGGAACAGCTGGTTCCGCAGGAACTGGTACTCGCGGCTCGGACCGCCCGCGATCAGCAGCACGCGCGATTTCCGCTCCACAACACGCACGCGGGCCGTCTTCTGGTTGTCGCGCGGTTCCAGGTCCTCGCCGGGCGGCACCACCCGGAGAATGAACTGCCGCGCCCCAACTTCACTGGGCGTGACTTCGAACTTGAGCGTCACCATCTGGCCGTCCGCAGCGAGCCGTACAGAACGCTCTTCCTCGACCGTCACCTGGTCGCTGCGTTCCCGTCCGTCGTCGAGCTGCGCGTCGCCGGGAGCGGACAGCAGCTGCGCACTGACCAACCGCCCGGAGAGTCCGTAGGCCTGCAGGTAGCCGGTCAAGGTGAACTTGTCGCCCGGGTAGACGCGTTTGGGAGCCTCCAGGTCCACGACCCGCGCGTTGACGGGCTGCCGGTCGCTGCCGAGTCCCACGGCGAACACCGGGATACCCGCTCCTTGCGCTATCTGCGCCGCCACGTCGCCATCGATGCCCGCATTGTTGCCTCCGTCGGTTGCGACGATGATGCCGGCCAAGGGCCCACCCCGCTCGCTGTTGACGATCGTCCGGAGGGCGTCTCCCAACCTGGTCGCGGTGCCGCGCGGCAGGAGCGCTGTGTCCCATGGGATGTCGGCCGGCTCGGTCGCGGCCGTCGCCGCGCGATCCGCGCCCTGGGCCACCTTGCGCTCGGCCAGCTCGGCGTGCACCTCGGCTGCGAAGTCGGGCTCCACGAGTCCGGCGACGGCGCGCCAGGACAGGTCGGGTGCGCGCAGCCTGGCGGTGGCCAGCAGAACGCCGGCCGCGGCCAGCGCCACGACGCTCAGCGGCAGTGCGAACGAGCCGGCCGGGCGGAGCGAGGTGCGGCGTCCCAGCCCCAGATAGACGAGCAGCGCCGCCGCGGCCAGGCCCAGCAGCCCGGCGGCCAACAGCGTGGTCGTCCGCGCCGTTTGGTACGCGGCCTGCCGTGCGGCCGCCAGTTCCTCCGCCGTGCCGCGATCGATGGTACGCTCCCCGGTGCGGCGGAAGAACGCCACCTGAGCCGGTTCCGGCTGGTCCCCGAACTGGTAGACCGCCAGGTCGTGCCTGGCGCGCAGCTGCTCGAGCAACTCCCCGCTGCGCAACTCGCGGATCACCTCATCCAGGCGGCTGGCCGTTGCGGCGCCGGCGGCCGCTGGCGTGTCGCGCAGCCCCATGCTCTGGCTGGTATCCACCAGCAGCACCGCGCGCGACGGTTTGATCTCGCGGTCCTCCGTGCGTTTCTCCAGGTCCAGGAAGAAGAACAGAATGCCGGTGAAGGCCAGCACCCGCAGGAGGGTCAGCGACCAGCCCACACCGCGACTCAAATCCACGCTGTCGCGCCAGTACATCGCGATGACGTAGGCGGCCAGCGCCACGCACACGGCGATCAGCAGCAGCCCGTGCCACCATTCGGGCATCGCTTGCAGGCGTGCGAACCGGTAGTAAGTGTGGCTGGCGCTCTCGGCCAGCAGGCACCAGGCGGGTGTCACTGTGGCACTCCTTGAGCGAAGGGGTCCTGGGGATCGGCACCGGACGCCGCGGATCGCCCGGCGGCCGTGTACGGGTCGCCGCCCCGCAACGCGTGCGCGGCCCGCGTCTCCGCCTCGTTCTCCTCCCGCAGCCGCTGGATGCTGGCCCGATGCCCTGGGCGACCGAGGTGGTGCAGCTGCGTGCCGCGGTGCGCGTGGAAGCTGTTGGCGTATGCCAGCCACTGCTCGCCCACGAGCAGGAGTATCAGCAGCGCCATCAACAACACACTCTGATTGAATCCCGACTGTTCGATCACGGCCGCTTCATACTGGTCGGCGTAGCCGATGTCGACGGGGACCGGATCCAGATGGGCGATGATGTCGGAGGTGGCTGTCTGGGCCAGGTCCCCTTCACGGGGTTCCACATTGACTGCGAAGCGGTCGGCCTGGATCGAGCCGTCGATGCGGCGGAGCCAGATCTCGTAGATGCCCGACCGCTCCGTCTCCTGCGGTTCGATGGTCGCTACGAGCTGGCGCGCATCGGTCTCCAGCGCTCCGGCCGCACGATCGATCACCAGCGGCACTGCCGGGTCGTCCGTGGGCAGGAACATCCGCACGTCCGACCGGTACTGCTCGCCGCTGAAGGGCACCTGAATCGCGCCGCTGACGGTGCGTACGTCCGTGATGCGGCGGGCGGAACCGAGGTAGGACTGCAGCCGCAACGCGACAATCACGCTCGGCCCCAACACCAGATCGTTCCAGTAGGGTGCGTAGGTGGTCAGGAAGGCGATCACGCGCCCCTGGCCATACCGCTTCTCGACCGCCAGCGGCGCGTGATTGCGCAGCCGCGCCAGGATCCGGACACCGCTGGCCGGATCGGGCGTCCAATCGGCGGCGGGGCGCAGATAACGCTCCACGTGCATCGTGCGCACCAGCGGATTCTGGCCCTGGACCAGTTCCTGAAACACCGGGTGATCCGTCGCGTCAATCTCGACGTCCGGCACCCCTTCCCCCTCCTCGGCGATCAACAGGTCGTCGCGCGCCAGGGGGAGCGGAAACAGGCCGGCACCGTTGCGGTAGAGTTCCCGCTGGTAGTACTCGAGGTGGACCTGAGGACCCGCGAAGACGGCCAGTCCGCCACCGCTGCGGACGTAGGCCTCGATGTTCTCCCGCGCGCGATCGTCGAGGCGATCGACGTCGCACAGGTAGATCGCGCTGTACTTGTTGAGCGACTCTGCGCTCACGTCGCGGAGGAAAGCCCCGTTCTGGACTTCGGGGCGGATGCCGGTCCGCGCCCGCTGCCCTGGTTCGAAGATCGCCTGGACGTAGAACGCGTTGCGCTGCGCTGGATCGCCGTCGACGACCAGCACGGTCTCTTCGGCCGGGAAGTCAATGACGCACCAGCGGCGGTTGTCGGCCTCCACGGCGTCGTCGGGCAGCACCGCTTCCACCACATGTTGGCCCGCCTCCGGAAAGTAGACCTGGACGCGTTGGGTGACCGTCTCGCCCGGTTCCAGCCGCTCGAGCTCCATCATCGGGGACTCGTCGACCTTCGCCACCGGACGTTCGGACGCGGCGCCCTCCGCGGCGGCGGCCGCGTAGAACCGCGTGCGAACCTGCAGCGGCACCTTCTCGACCGCCTGGTCACCGTAGTTCGTGACGCTGACGTTGACGAACAGCGGCACGCCGGACGCGCGCGTCTCGTCGGCTGGCGCCAGCGCGGTGATCGCCAGGTTGGTGTGCCGGGCACGCACACAGTTGACCAGCCGAATCTGTACCCCCGCGTTGTCCAGCTCGCTGAGCAGCTCCCGGATTTCGCGCGGGTTGTCCCAGTCCTGGGCGCGGAAGTCCGAGACCAGGTAGAGTATCCGATGCTCGTTGTCGTTCTGCGAGACCAAGCGGCGGACCACCTGGAGTGCGGCTGCCGGTCCCACCGGCAACTCGGTCGGCTGCAGCGCCGCGCGGATCGTTTCGAGCCGCAACGGGAACCGTGCATCCACATCCTCGGCGTTCAGGTCGGTGATGACGGCGGCCAGTCCCGATTCGGGGTCGGTCTGGCTCGCGGACTGGGCTTTCGAGAACCGGATCAGAGTGAAACGCTGCCGCAGCTCCTGCCGGGCCGCCTCAGCGCCCAGGTCGCGGGCGAACGCGAGTGCCTGTTCCAACGCATTCATGCCCCCGGCCCGATCGGACATCGACATGCTGTCGTCGATGACCACGTAGTGATGGGTCAGCGTGCTGCCGAAGAGCCCTTCATAGCGCCGCTGCGTCACCAGCTGGGCGAGCATGGCCACGATCAGCGCGACGGCGGCCATGCGCAGCAGCAGCAGCAGGAGCTGCCGCAGCCAGATCCAGCGCCGGTGTTTCTTGTAGCTCTGGAGCAGGAACTCCATCGCGGCCCACTGGACCCGCCGGTGCCGCATCATGTTGATCAGATGGATCAACAGGGGCAGCAGCGCCAGGAGGAAGCCGGTCGTCAGTGCGGGATAGAGGAACTGCATGGGAACTCTTGCGGGTGCGTAAGGTCAGTTGCGGTGGTGCATCCCCAGCCGGTTGCTCAGGTAGGTGGCCAGCGCGGCATCCAGCGGCTCGCTGGTGCGCAACAGGGCGTAGTCGATCATCTGCCGCGCGCAGGCGAGGCGGACGTCATCCAGGAACTGGCGGACCGCTGCCAGGTACCCCTCGCGCAGCGCGCGCGGATTGCAGTGCAGGTGGTCCGGGGATTCGAGTCCTTCGAACCGCGTGGGGCCGGCGAAGGGAAAGTCCAGTTCGTCGTCGTCCATGATGTGGAAGACCAGCAGGTCATGGCCGTGCTGGCGGAGCAGCTTCAGGCCGCGCAGCGTGCCGGCCTGGTCGGCCAGCAGGTCGGAAAACAGGATCACCATGCCCCGCCGCGGCGTCCCCTCCGCCACCGTGCGGAAGATGTGGTACATGTCGGTCTTGTCCCGGGGGCGACTGACCTCCAACGCGTCGATCACCGACAGCAGATGATTCCGCTTGCTGCGGATCGGCACCTGCGTGCGCACCCGCTCGTCGAACGCGCAGCAGCCGACGGCGTCGTTCTGTTTGAGCACCAGGTAGGCCAGGCTGGCCGCCAGCGTGCAGGCGTATTCGTACTTGGTCAGCGCGCCGCTGCCGTAGGCCATGCTGTGGGACACGTCGACCAGCAGCGTGCATCGCACGTTCGTGTCCTCTTCGAACTGCTTGACGTAGATGCGGTCCTGCCGCGCCCAGACCTTCCAGTCCACATGGCGCAGATCGTCCCCCGGCACGTACTCGCGGTGCTGCTGGAACTCCACCGACTGGCCGAAGTACGGGCTGCGATGCATGCCCGCCAGGAACCCTTCGACGATGTGGCGTGCGCGCAGTTCCAGCCGCGCAATGCGCTTGATCGCTTCAGGATGCAAAAATCTTCTTGAATCGGGCATCGCTCGTCAGCTCGTCTTCCTTGGTGGGAGTAATGGCAACCAGTCGCTGGACGATCTCGTCGGCCGTCACGCCGTCGCTCTCCGCCGCGAAGTTCACGACCAGCCGGTGACGCAGGACCGGTTTGGCCAGCGTCGCGATGTCGTCGGTCGACACGTGCGTGCGGCCGTGCAGCAGCGCGCGGGCCTTGCCGCCGAGTATCAGGAACTGCACGGCACGCGGCCCGGCGCCCCAGGAGACCATGTCCTGCACGAAATCGGGAGTGCCGGGAGCGCCCACACGCGTTTGACGCACCAGCGCCAGGGCATAGCGGATCACGTGATCCGTGACCGGGACCTGCCGTACCGTCCGCTGCAGATCCAGAATCTCCTCCGCCGTGAGCACCGGCTGCACCTGGTCGGTCTCGAGCGTCGTCGTCCGGCGGGCCACTTCGAATTCCTCGTCGAAACTCGGGTAGTCGACGTACACCTTGAACATGAAGCGGTCCTGCTGGGCCTCGGGCAGCGGGTAGGTGCCCTCCTGCTCGATCGGGTTCTGTGTGGCCAGCACGAAGAACGGGTCGGCCAGCGGGTGCCGCACCCGACCGACCGTCACCTGCCGCTCCTGCATCGCTTCGAGCAGCGCCGCCTGCGTCTTGGGAGGTGTGCGGTTGATCTCGTCGGCCAGGATCGTGTGGGAGAACAAGGGGCCCTCCAGAAAACGCCGCTCGCGCGCGCCGGTCGCGCGATTCTCCTCGATGATCTCCGTGCCTGTGATGTCCGCCGGCATCAGGTCGGGCGTGAACTGGATGCGGCTGAACGTCAGATTGAGGGTCCGCGACAAGGTGCTGATCATGAGGGTCTTGGCCAGACCCGGCACCCCTTCCAGCAGGCAATGCCCCCGGCTGAAGAGCGAAATGAGCAGCTCGTCAATCACCTGCTGCTGGCCGACAATCACGTGGGCCAGTTGACCCAGGATCCGCGCACGCGCCTCTCCCAGTTTCCGGATGGCCGTGGTGTCCAAATCTCCTCCCTCGGAAGCGTGGCTCGTCATGAAGCATTCCTCGTGCTGATGATTCCCGGACGGTTGGTGGCTTGTTTGCATGCGGGGGACTCTGCCGGCTGCGCGGGGCACGCCGACGGGAGCGGCGGGGCGGGGGCCCGTGTCTCCACGGTACAAGGATAGGTTTGCCGCGGCTGCTTGCCCAGTATTCTGACCCGGCGGCGGTCGATCCGGACGCACGGCTGCACAGTCTGGATCCCCGCTACGATCACTACTCCTTCTTCTCTTCGGCCTGCGCCTCGGCGTCCTCCTCGACGTCCTCCTGGGCGTCCTCCTCGGCCGGGGCGCCGGCAGCGCCGGGGGCCGGTGGCGGGTGGGGTGCATCGCCCGGCTCTTTGGGGCCGGCGATGGCCTGCAGGATCCCCCGGGCGATCTTGCCGACCTGTTGGAGCGCGTCGGGTTTGGGTGGAGCGGGCTTGAACTGGAGCGGCGGTTGCTGCGCCACGGGTTCGTCGGTGAACGCCAGGACATGCTGTTTCGCGCCGGCACTGACCAGCAGCTTGTGCTCCTGCGGGAGCAGGGAGACGGAATAGGAGCGGACCATGGGCAGGTCGTTGTCGTAGAGCAGCTGGCGTCCGTCGCGTTTGTCCATGCACAGCAGCGAGCCCCGGATGGCGGCGCGCGGCGCCGAATCGGGCGACGGTGGCTGGATGTTCTGGAAGAAGACGACGGCCGGCGATTCCGGGGGCTGGTCCAGCGGGCAGCAGATCCGGGCCACTTCGGCGGCGGCCGGCCAGAGCGGCTGGCCGGTGTGCATATCGAGCGCGTAGATGCGGCCATTGATCTCCGGGCACAG
>DAISIS010000156.1:0-11257 GCA_036821925.1 Pirellulaceae bacterium | reverse complement strand
CCCCTTGGCGTAGACGGCCCCCAGCCGTTCGCGGAAACTGTCAAACGATCTGCCTGTTGACGACTGCGCCATGGTCTTCAGTTCTCGCTAGGGAACTGGTCAAGAGATTCACGAATCAGCGCCGTGTGATCCTCCGGCTTGAGCTCCTTGTGGATCAGCTTGCGGGCCAACACGAACGCCAGCTTGGCGCTCTGGTCCGCCAGCTCCTGGACCGCGGCGTTCTTGGCCACCGTAATGTCGGCCAGCGCCCGCTGCCGCTCCCGGTTCGCCTGCTCCCGCGCTGCATTGATCAGCTGCTCGCCGGCGGCGGTGGCATCCCGCCGGGCCTGGGCCAGGACGTTCTGTGCTTCCACGGTCGCCGTGGCCAGCTTCTGCTCGTAGGCCTGCAGCTGCTCGGCCGCCGCGTCATGGTTCCGCTTCGCCTCGTCGATCATCTGGGCGATCGTCTGCTCCCGCCGCTCCAGCCCGGCCAGCAGCGGTTTCCAGGCGAACTTGGTCAGCACCAGCAGCAGCACCACAAACACGACGAGCGTGAACCACGCCAGGTCGGGATCGACCGTCAGTGGGTTGGGGGCACCGGCTGTTCCCCCCTCGGCCGCCGCCGCCGACAGGACCGCCGCGTGCCAGACGCCGGCCAGGACGATCGCGCGCGATACGGTGTTCAGGATCTTCATAGCGATACGCCGCCTAGCAAGGAGTCGAATCGGGTCCGCAGTCACACGCCTCACCGCTCTACTGATTGAAGAGCATGCAGATCACCAGCGCGAAGAAGGTGGCACCTTCGATCAACGCGGCCGAAATCAGCATCGCCGTCTGGATGTTCCCCGCCACCTCGGGCTGCCGCGCCATGCTCTCCACCGCCTTCGTCCCGATGCTGCCGATCCCGTAGGCCGCGCCCAGAATCACCATGCCGGCGCCGAACGCACCACCCAGGTAGACCGCCGAATTCACCTTGGCCTGCTCCGCCAGCGTGATGGCCTTCTGAGGTTGTTGGGGTTCCTGGGCCAGCACAGGCGTGGCCACGAGTGCCAAGGCGAACAGCAACGCCGAAATCTTCACCCACTTGAACATCGCTTCGGTCTCCCTTGAAAGAAACATAGTCAGCCTACGTAGCAGTGAATGCTCTACTTCTCAATGAGGATGGACGGCCATCCCTATGAACAGTCCCGACAAAAACGCGAAGATGTACGCCTGCAGGAAGGCCACGAACAACTCCAGCATGTTCAGCGCCACCGAGCCCAGCACGCTGGCCGGCACCACGCCGTAGAACGCCAGCGTGCTCGCCGAGGCGCTGATAAACGCCACCAGCACCGCCAGGACAATGTGCCCGGCCACCATGTTGGCCAGCAGACGCATGGCCAGCACGAAGTGCTTGATCGCCAGCCCCAAGGCCTCCAGCACGAAGACCAGCAGGAAGATCGGGATGTGGATCAGCAGGGGCAGATCCATGTGCGGCACCTGCCCCACCCAGAACCCCACCGGGCCCAGCTTGATCGAGCCGGATACGACCACCGCCAGAAAGGTGATCAACGCCAGCGTCCCGGTCGTGGCCAGCGACGCCGTCGGGGAGCCGGCCCACGGCACCAGCCCCAGCAGGTTGCAGACCAACACGAAGAAGAAAATGCTCAACAGAAACGGCGCGAATCGGTCGCCATCGTGCGTGCCAATGGTGGGACGGGCCACCTGGTCGCGGATGAACAGGACCATTGCTTCGAGCAGGTTCGTCAGACGCCCACGCGGCCGCGCGCCGGATTTCAGACGCTGGGCCAGCGGGATGAACAGCGCCATCAACAGCAGCGCCGCCACCACCTCCAATACCATGAACTTGGTGATCTGCAGGTTCAGCGGCTCAATCAGATTGTCGATCGGCGCGAAACCCGTCTTGACCTCGACAATCGCCTCCTTCGACTCGCGGATCTGCGGGATGTAGATCTTGCCGTCCGTCTGCCGGCTGAACGCCCGCGGCAGATGGAAGTAGTCCGCATCCTGCACGTGGTGCATCAACGTCTCGGCAGCCAACGGATCGTGCGTTTCGTGCGCGGCCTCGTGGTGCCCCGCGTCAGCCGCGCGCGCTCCCGCCGGCACGGACTCCGCAACGGGCGCTTCGAGTATCGGATGTGGTGCGTTATCGGTGGCCATGCTCTACACCGTGGTCTTCTCGGTTACTACCTGCGACGGCACATCGCCGACCAGCAGCACTGTCTCGACAACCAGGCCCACAAAGTAAAAAACCAACAGATAGTAGACGAAACCGGCCTCCGCCAGTCGCCCCCCCTGCGCATACACCAACCCGCATACCAGCAAGGGAATCCCCGTGCGTGCCACCAGACTCCCCACCACCCGGGCCAGCAACCCGCTCGGACCCGGGCAGGTCCGCGCCAGCCAAAACGCCACCAGTCCGCTCCCGCCGCAGACCCCGCAGGCGACCCCCGCGCTGCACACGCCCCACACAGACTCTACGGCGTAGGCCCACGGCACCACCAGGGCGGCCGCTGCCAGCAGCGACGCGAACAGGAGCAGGGCACCACGGGCTTGGCTCTGGCTCAACACTGACACCACTCCCATCGCTCGCTTGCCGCCCCCACCGCCCGACACGCCGCGCACCGCCCTCGCACCAATACACTTACACTCTACGTCTCGCCAGAACGCTCGTCCCCGCCGTCACGCGGAACATCGTCACGCGGTCCATTGGTCAGTCTCAACAGCTGCCAGACTCCACACGCCACCCCAACGGCAAATCCCACAATCGTCAACAGAGCCCGTGTTCCCAGGCGACCGTCAAGGTAGTAACCCACGAGCCCCGGTACAACCATGCCGATGGCCACAGTGATTCCACGCGTGGCGCGATCATACGCGCGCGCTAATGGCGCTCGATCGTCAGTGGGCGATTTCACCTCGGGACGCCGTTCTCAATCCGCGTTTGCCCGTTCGTTGCAAAGCTAAACTACACAACGACTTATTGGTATCCAACGCGATGCGTTCGCAAGACTGACACGCTGGACTACTGCTAAAGTTCACAACTTTATCCCACTAATCCCCAGCGGTCAACGGACCGACCGCTTGCCCCACAGCACATTTCCAGAGGCCCGGCTGAGCATCCTAAGTCTTTGCAGAATTTTCGGTTATGGTCGCGCTCCGATTTCTCACGCGGCAGCCTTTCAGAACCCGCCGATGGGGTTCTGACCCCGTGCAGCCGGCCCAGCGCGGGAACCGACCGCCCCGGTCCGAATTCCCGGTCATTACATAAGTGAAGAATTTACCAGCCCTTGTAGCTACGGGGTAGCTACGGCTGTGGATTCATGGTCACCATATTGGGTGGCATGCGTTGCGTTTTTACGCATTCTGGTTACACTCAGAATTGTACGGATTTTCCAGTGCCCACCTACCTGGGGAGCTCACTCCCGAGGGTAACCACACACAGGGTGCCCGGCGCGCGTTGACGCCGCAATCAACGCGGGAAGCGACGGGACAATCGGAAAGCTGACCCGGTTTCGATCGTCCTTTGGCCCCCACGCCTACAGGGTGGGAACTGGCCAATGGCCGGCTCACGGACGACGCACGGCATGACTGACACGACGTGGTACTTGCTGTAAACCCGTTGAGATTAAGGTGAAACCGTTGATCACCATAGCCGACCTCCGATCACAGACCGTCAAGGATCTTTCTTCACTGGCCCGGAAGATGGGGTTGACCGGCGTCCATTCGATGACGAAGGACGAGCTGGTGCGGGCGCTGGTGAAGGCGTCCAAGGCCAAGGCGGCCGGGGCTACCCGCCGTGTCTGCGGTGAAAGCAAGCCGACGTCCAAGAGAAAGAGCAGGGGTGCTTCCGAGGAGGCTGCGGTGTCGAGTCGAGCGACGGCCCGCAAGGTAGTGGAGAAGGCACGTCCCGCTGCTGCGGCACCGCGAGCCACTGATGCGCGGGTGGTGCGCAAGATACAGAAGATCAACGAGACTCGGGAACAGCGCAAGGATCTGTCGCACGCCACAACCTTGTCGGCCCATGTTGTGGGCAAGCCGAAGAAGGGGAAGCGTCCCACGTCGGTGCCGATCCCGGGCCGGGACCGCGTGGTGCTGCTGGTGCGCGATCCCTACTGGCTGCAGGCCTGCTGGGATGTGACGCGGCAGAGCGTCGCGCGGGCGCGGGCGGCGCTGGCCGAGCATTGGCACACGTGTCAGCCCACTCTGCGGCTGATGCAGGTGGATGCCGGAGCGACCACGGCCACGGCCGAATCGATGGTCCGCGACATCCCGGTCCATGGCGGCGTCAAGAACTGGTACATCGACATCAAGGAATCGCCCAACAGCTACCGAGTGGACCTGGGTTACCTGGCCGAAAACGGTCGGTTCTACGCCTTGGCGCGGAGCAATGTGGTCACGACGCCGCGGCCGGGCAGCAGCGATGCCATCGACGAGAATTGGACCGATATCGCCGAGAACTACGAGAAGATCTACGCGTTGAGTGGCGGCTACGAAGAAACGTCCGCCGGGGGGGATCTGCAGGAGCTGTTCGAAGAGCGGCTGCGTCGGCCGATGGGGACTCCCCTGGTTGCCGGCGGCGGGGGCGAACAGCTGCTCCGTCGTGACAAGGACTTTGACTTCACGGTCGACGCCGAAATGATCATCTACGGCAAGACCAAGGCGGGATCCCACGTCACGTTAGCCGGCGAGCCGGTCAAGCTGCGGTCGGACGGGACATTCACGGTGCGGATGAGCATGCCGGACCGTCGCCAGCTGTTGCCGGTGGTGGCCAACAGTCGCGACGGGGCCGAACAACGCACGATTGTGCTGGCGGTCGAGCGGAATACCAAGGTCATGGAGCCGATGATCCGCGAGTCCCACACCTGATGCGTTTCGGCCCCCAGCGCCGATCTTCCGGGCGGAAAACATTGCACAAACGCCCTCTGTCGTCTACGATGCGATAGCGGTCCCCTGTTGGATCGCGGGTAAATTGCTCTGCCATGCGCGTGCTGACGATGACGATTTTTTGGGGAGCCGATAAGAGGTCCGCGGGGAACTCACTACAGTCTTGGCCGCGTGTACAGCCATAGCGAACGCACCTCCGGGTCCGTTCGCCTCATGGATCACACAACCCGAGGCTCAGGTTCCCACGTTTGTACTGCGGGCTCTCACAAAACGCATCGCCACGGCATTGCGGTGGAGCGTTTACCTTTTTTTGTCGGTCGTTGGCTGTCTGTCGGGCGTGAGTCGGCACGCAGCGACCGCTCCCCTGGCTGCTGACACGCCTCACCTCGCTCACAAGGGCCTGCCATGTCCGACTTGGCGACGAAACGCGACCAACTGCTCGAGCTGCTGCGCTGCCTGGAAAGCTGTGCCGTGGCTTTCTCGGCCGGCGTGGACAGCGCCGTGCTGGCCAAAGCGGCCGCCTTGGCGCTCGGCCCGCGAGCCGTAGCGGTCACGGGGGTCAGTCCGAGCCTGGCGGAGGGCGAGCTGGAGCAGGCGCGGGAAGTGGCCCGGCTGATCGGCATTCGGCACCTGGAGATCAACACCAGCGAGCTCGCGCGGCCGCAATATGCGGAAAACGCCCCCGATCGGTGCTACCACTGCAAGACTGAGCTGTATCTGCAGCTCCAGGAGCTGCGGCCATCCCTGCAGGTGGGGGTGATCGTCAACGGGGCCAACGCCGACGACCTGTTTGACTACCGCCCGGGCACACGGGCCGCCACCGAACAGGCCGTGCGCAGTCCGCTGGCCGAATGTGGACTGACCAAAGCCGACGTCCGGGCGCTGGCTAAAGACTGGCAGCTGCCGATCTGGAACAAACCGGCCACCCCCTGCCTTTCGAGCCGCATCGCCTACGGGGAGCGGGTCACGGTGGAACGCCTGAACATGGTCGATCGCGCGGAGCAGTTTCTGCGCGCCCAAGGCTTTCCCACCGTGCGGGTGCGGTACCACAAGGGGGATATGGCGCGGATCGAAGTCCCGCTGGCCGACCTGCCACGGCTGCTCGACGACGTTCTGCGGTCCGAGGTGTCGCAGCATCTGCAGCAGCTCGGCTTCAACTTCGTGACGCTCGACCTGATGGGGTTCCGCTCGGGCAGCCTCAACGTGCTCGTTCCGCTCGATGCGTTGTCATAAGTGGGTGTCCGGGTCATACTTGAACGAGGCCCCACAGCACGCGGAACCAGCGTCCATGTCCGATCTGCCGTCATCCCGAGAGCCGGCCGTTGCCGATCCCGATCTGTCGGGCCTGCGGCTGGGCAATTACCAGCTGTTGCGCCGCCTGGGGCGCGGCGGCATGGCCGATGTGTACCTGGCCGAACAGATATCGCTGCATCGGCAGGTGGCCTTCAAGGTCCTGAGACGCAATCTGGCAGACGATCAGGCGTACGTGCACCGGTTCCACAACGAAGCGCGCGCGGCGGCCTCACTAGTCCACGCGAACATCGTCCAGATCTACGAAGTCGGCTGCATCGACGGCATTCACTTCATCGCCCAGGAGTACGTGGCCGGGCAGAACCTCAAGCAGTGGTTGACGCGCCATCGTACGGCCGACGCGCGGACGGCCGTCCACATCATGCGGCAAGTGGTGGCGGCGCTGAGCCGCGCGTCGCAGCAGGGGACGATCCACCGCGACATCAAGCCCGAGAATATCATGCTGGCGCGAACGGGTGAGGTGAAGGTGGCGGATTTCGGGCTCGCACGCATCGCCGCCCACGGCCCGGCCGTCAATCTCACGCAGGTGGGTGTCACCATGGGGACACCGCTGTACATGAGTCCCGAGCAGGTGGAAGGACGCGCCGTCGACCCGCGCAGTGACCTCTATTCGTTCGGCGTGACCAGCTACGAGATGCTGGCCGGGCGGCCGCCTTTTGAAGGCGAGACGCCGCTGAGCGTGGCTGTGCAGCATCTGCGATCGGATCCGCCACCGCTCGCGCAGCAGCGTCCGGACCTGCCCGAGGGACTGTGCCGGATCGTGCACCGCCTGCTGGCCAAGACGCCGGCCGACCGCTACCAGACGCCGTCCGATGTCATGCGTGACCTGCGCGCCCTCCACCTCGAAGGACTCGATCAATGGCCGTCCGGAGCGGACGAGTGGGACGCGCCGGAAAGCCTGTCGTTTGTCCCCGGGCGTTCGGCGGCCACCCTGCGGCTGGCGGCCGTCATGCGGTCCCAGTCGCTCGCTGCCCGCCGCCGCACGCGCAGACTGTGGGTGGCCGCTGCCATCGTGGCCGGCTTGCTGGCCGGCGCCGGCGGCGCGTGGCTCAATCGGCCCGCCAGCCTGCTCGATACCGTAGCCATCGGCGTCGAGAAGAAGGAAACCGTCACCCTGCAGTACTGGCACGCGATGAAGCTCAATACCGCCGAGGCGTGGCTGGCCGTGGAACGCTACTTTCCGCCCGTCGACCCGGTCAGTCGCATGTATGCCTGGCAGACCAAACAACGGCTGGCCGAGCTGTACCGCAGGAACAATCAGCTGGATCACGCGCTGCAGGTCTACACGCAGCTGGCCGGATCCGACGAACCGCAGTATGCCGCGTACGGACTGCTCGGCCGGGCCAACCTGCTCGATCAACAGGGGCAGCGGAATCTGGCCACCGCGGAACTGGCCGAGGCGGTCGAACAGATCAGCCAGCTGCCGGAGGAGCAGATCAGCGGCGTGCTGCAGTGGCTCGATCCGGATCTGGACGAGATCTTCCTGTTCCTGGCCGCCGAGGACGCGCGACTCAAGACGTTGCCACTGGAACTGTGGATGTACTACCGCCCTCCGCAACCGCCCAACCGCTGAAGTCCGCAGCGGCTGCCTGAGCCCGCGCGGCCACCAGCGCCCACGACAAGCGGGGCGGGCTGGTCACGACCGGCCCGCCCCGCAGGGATCATCGGAGTTCAGTTCAGATGCGGTGATGCTTACTCGCAGCAGGCGGCCGCCGCAGCCGGCGCACAGGGGGCGGCGCAGGCCGTCTTGCAGGCGCGACGCTGGCCGAGGAGGCAGCCGCGGCGTGTCTTGGCACAGCCGTCATCGGCTCCGCACACGCCGCCATCGCCACCGGCCGGCACGGTCACGGTCTTCTGGACCATCTTGCACACACGCACCTCCACTTCCTTCTGGACCTGGTGCGGCACGCAGACGGTGTACGTGACTTCCTTCTGCTCGGGCACGACGTTGCAGACCGTCACGGTGCGGGTGCGGGTTTCCTTCTTGGGCACGCAAACCGTGTACTGCACCTCTTTCGTCCGCTGTTCCGGAACCATCTGGCAGATCTGATAGGTCCGCGTACGCGTCTCCGTCGTCCACTCGCACACCTTCACCATGCGGGTCTTGGTCTGCGTCTCGTAGTTGCAGACGCGCACCTTGCAGGTGCGGGTCTCGGGCTTGCAGACCATCACGGTGTACTCGCAGGGCTGGTCCTCAACCACTTGCTTGCAGACCGTCACGGGGACTTCCTTCGTGACCACGTTCGGCACCCACACCTTCTTGCAGACAGTCGTGGTCTGCGGTGCACTCTCACCACAACCGGCCTCGCCGCAACCATCCCCCGCACCGCAATCAGCGGCGCACGCAGTCTGGCAGTCGCCACAGGCGCTGGCACACGGATCGCAAGCGTCCGCCGCACATCGACGGGCACGCAGACGCCCCCGCACTCCGCTGCGACAATCGGTCGCGGCTGCACAGGGCACCTCGACCATCTGGGTCTCATAGTGTCCCTCGTCCACCGTGACCGTCCGCATTTGAGTCTCCTGGACCACCTTGCAGACCTTCCGCGTGCCGGTGCGCGTCTCGGGCGTCGGCACCATCACCGTGTAGGTCTTGTCGACCAGACTGTACACCGGCACCCGGCAGGTGTAGGTCTGCTCAACGTCCTTGTATGCCGGCACACGCACCTGATAGTCGCACGTCTTCGTCTCATAGACAGGCTTGCAGACCGTGTACGTGACGGTCTTCGTCTGGACTTCGGGCACCATCACAGTGACTTCCTCTGTGACGTCCTTCGTCTCGGCTACACGCTTGTAGACCGTGACCGTCTTCGTGCGTTGCTCCTGCGCGTATTCCGTAGTCGTGACCATCCGTTTTTCGGTGACCCACTCGGGTACACACACGACCTTCTCCACCATCACCGGTTGCGCTGCGCAGCCGGCTTCGTCGGCGGCCGCACAACACGAGTCGTCGGCCGATGCCGTCATGACCATCAGGCAGACGGCAAACAGTGCTTGGAGCGAGTGGCGAATCAACATCGTTTCCTTCCTTTCGTAAGAACTAATGAGAGCTGAGAGGACTGTGAATCGCGAATTGCCAACGTAGCTTCGTAATGCCTGCCGCGACGTCCCGCTTCGCATCACCATGTGATTGCCGCAGCTTCCAGGTGTCGTCTGCACCGCCATCAACACGACCGATAACCGGCATGCCAACCGACGCTAATGCGGATGGTTAATGTAACCTATAACCGGATGTAGACCTCGTCAACCCGCCAGCTTCTGTAATCAGTCAAATTGTCACGATGCAAAAGAACACCGCATTCCTCTTATTTTTACTTGCGGCAAACCGCCCGTGCGCGACGGTCCGGCGCATGCGCGAAGGAAACTGATGTCTGGGCTCGTCGAGACGGCGCGATCTGAAACGCCGCGGGACCTGGCCTGGACACGGGTCGCTGGCGGAGTCCTCTCCGTCCCCTTCCGTTCCCGGATCAATCTCCAGCGTTCGAACGGAACAGCCGGAATTCGGGACCGCCCGTGCGGAACGTCGGACCTCCCTGGCGTTGGCCTGGCGGCGCGCGCCAGCGGCGGACCGCCAACGTGCTTGCCCGCCGCTTGTGACGTGCCGATCTTGTGCTAAAATACGTGCTTGTTTGACGTGGGCCCCCTTCGTCTAGTGGCCCAGGACATTGGATTCTCAGTCCAAAGACAGGGGTTCGACTCCCCTAGGGGGTGCTAGGCCATCAGCGTTGCCGCCGATCTGGCGGCTCTCTTTTTGCGCTAAACTCTTATCATTGAGATCTTTGCGCACATTCGTTGGTGTGTGGCGGTCGTGTCTCGTTCTCGCCGTGTCGGATTGTGTGTCGGATTGTGTGCCCGCTGGTTGTGGACCGCCTCGACATCCGTGTCCAGAGCCTCACCTGGGATTCGCCCCAGCGTCCGGTGCGCACTTCCTTTCGTGCGGCAGTGATGTCGCTCGCCGCAATGCGGAAGAGCCGAACCGTTCGCGAATCTGGTCGGCCGCCGTATCCAAGCCAGCATGCCGCTGCCGCTCCTCTTGGTCAATACCGGGGGAAGATAACGTCGGTGTCCAGGATGTCGTGCTGACGTTCAAGAAGGGCCATCGCAACCATGGCGCGTTCTCGTCGTACAAAGACGCAAACCCGATGACTCTCCAACTGATTCTGGAACGACGAAATGGGCAGACGAACGGGCCAGCTTTGGCGTTGTTCCAAAGTTTGTCACCGACGAGTGGGAGATCGATCTGGGAGTGGGTTGACTGATGAGCCTCACAGATTCGGTGGGGGCTGCCAGCCACCGAGCCGCTGCTCAAGGGCTCCAGCCACCGCCAGTGCTACATCTTCTCTCCAGGGTATCGCAGCAACGTGGACACCGATGGGAAGCCCCTCGGGCGACGTTCCCCCACGAACAACAACAGCGGGCCAACCGGTCAAGTTATGGGCCACGCAGTATCCGCCGCTTTCAGCCTTTGCGGTCTTCCAGAACTCCTCGACGGACGACTCAAGTGTTTCACTTGGGTCAGGATGTGGTCCGGCAGGACTCTGCAGCACCGGACTGAGAATCGCATCAAAGTCGGCCATGAACCGCATCATCTCCGCGCGGTATCGTTGCAGCGCTGCCAGAAGTTCCGTCTGACGGTCGAAGCTGTAATTCCTTTCTCTCAGCGATCCTTCCAGCAGCGTGACAAGGAACTCCGTGCTGAAATGGCGTTTCTCAGCGACGGGAGAATGCGTCAGAGCGGCATACTGTTGCGGGTAATACATCGCGGCGCTGAGCCAGAGTGGAATAATGTTGTATGCCCACAAGTCGTGCACTTGGTCCATCATAGGCGGGCATGCTTCCACGATCTGCGTTCCCACTTTTCGAAGGGCGTTTGCTGAGTCTGCGACCGCCTTCTTTGTTTCGGGAGTCGGAGTCGCCACACCATCATCCACGAAGACGGCGACTCGCAGCGAGGTCATGTCGACATTACTCGATTTCCGAAGCGGCATGGGTACGGTATAGGGATCTCGTTCATCACGTCCAGACTGGGGCCTGGAGGTCTCCGTTTGGTGCCGCAACGCGGCAACTTCACCGTAGCCCGGGG
>DAISIS010000155.1:0-11268 GCA_036821925.1 Pirellulaceae bacterium | reverse complement strand
CGCGCCATTGTCGAATGCCTGGACGCCGTGTTTCCGGCGATTCCCTACTGCCTGGATCTGATCGGTGGTCCGTACCTGACCACCAGGGAACCGCGTCTGGTGGCCTATCGACCGAAGAAGTAGCGCGCGTATCGGCCTGCGCTCTGCGTGAGCGCTCCGTGCGTTGGAGGAGGGGAGGCGCGTCAGCCGCCGTCACTTCGCCTGGCACCGCCGCAGCGACATCAGCGCGTAGGCGGTCCCGTACTGCTGGTGGTAGTTGTACAGCGGATAGTCCCACCAGGACCCGTCCTTCTCCTGCAGGCTCAGCAACACAGTCGCCAGGTGCGCCTGGAACTCACCTTGCTCGTCCGCCGGCAGCTGTTCGATACAGAGGGCCGCATAGTAATGGCCGTAGTAGTAGAAGTAGCCGGCGACCTGGAACCAGGACTCGTGCGGGACGGGACGTTTGCGGCCGATGCTGAGCCACCCGTTGCGCGCAAACAGCCGGTGGAGCCAGGTCTTGAGCACTTCGTCCGTGATGCGCTGGTCGCCCCAGAGTCGGAGTGCCAGGTTGCAGGCCTGCGACCGGCCCAGGCTTCCACCCGGGCGGTTGATCAGCCGCATCGGCTGGTATTTCATGTACTCGCCATACAGGTAGCTGAAGTCCGGTTTCTGCTGGCGGTAGAGCGATGCAAGTGCTCGCTGGGTGAGTTTCTCGGGGGGCGGGGCCCCGATCTGCTGCGCTTCATGGAACGCCACGAGCACTGCGGCGGACAGGAAGCTGGTTGAATCGGTCGCCGGTTTCTGGCTCCCGACGCGGAAGTCATAGTAGCCCCAGCCGCCGTCGACCGACTCGTAGCGGTCCAGATAGTCGTACTGTGTCCGCAGCAGTTCGAGGATCTGCTGCTGCTTCTCTGGCTGGCCGGCGTGCCGCCGGAACATCTGCACCAGCGCGTGGATCGCGTAGCCGTGTCCCCACACATTGTAGATCGCTACCTCGTCCGCCCGCCGCAAGACCGGCAGGTTGGCGAACAGCCATTGTTCACCGCGATCGATCGCGGGGGGCACCTCCGCGTGGCGCGAGGGAACTTCGATCAGCGCGCTGACGCACATGGCCGTCACGGCGGTGCGAAACGCATGATGAGCGCCGGGAACAGGCGCGTAGATATTCAGCCCCTTGGTGCGTTCGGGGGTACCCCACGAACCGTCCGGGTTCTGGTCGGCCAGCAGGAACTGGACGCCGCGCTCGATGGCCTCCTGGATCGCGGCGTCCTCCGGCCTGGCCACCGGCGCCGGCGTGGGCACCTCCGTGCCACGCGCCTCCGGTGCTGCAACCGGGTCCTGTCCCAGCGCGCCGGGCGCGACCGACAACAGGAGTATCAGCCCGCCGGTGACCCACAGGCCACCCCGGTATGTCGCCTGGCGAATGATCATGGGTGTGCGATCTCCTTCGTGCTGCGTCCAACGGCGTGCGGCCTACATCGGCCGGGGGCACGTCGCGCTCCGCACTGCAGCATATGGCGCGGCGAAGCACCCCGGCCGCGCTCCGCCTTACGGCGTCTCTGGTTTCTGGAGCAGGATCTCCTCACCCGCCTGAAGCCCCTGGAGAATCTCCCAGGTCTGATCCGACTTCTGGCCGACGACGACCTGGCGTTCTTCCGGCTTGTCGGCCGCGGTCTTGACATACACGAGGTTGCGTTCGCCGTCGGCTGGGTTTTCGAACACCGCGGCGGCGGGCACCGTGAGCGCATCCTGCTTCTCGTAGGCGATCAGCTTCAGAGTGCAGGCCATGCCGGGTACGACCGGCTTGGCCTGTTCATCGAGCGTCACACACACGTAGCCATCGAAGGTGCCTGGCCCGATGGGGAACGGCGACACGTGTTCGACCACGCTGGGCAGCTTCATCTCCGGATAGCCGGCGGGGATGGCTGTCCCCGCGACCCCCTTGGCCAGGCGATGCAGGTCTTTTTCGGCGACGTCTGCCCGCACGCGCAACGGCCGCGGAGCGACAATCGTGATGAACACGTTGTTGGCCTGCAGCTTGCCCCCTTCCTGCAGCTGGTTGGCCAGGGCGTCAACGCCGGGCCACTTGCCGCGTGTGCAGCGGCCGTAGTACACGTATCCATCCGCCGGCGACTCGACGGCCATGCTCTGGCGGTCGGCCATCAACTCCTCGATCTTCCGCTCGGCACGCTGAACGTCGACGACTTGCTTGGCGCGTTCCAGCTGTTGCTTCTCGAACTGCACGGGCAGCGTGGCACGCGTCTTGACCAGCGCGATCTCGGCGCGTTTCGCCGCATCGGTCAACTGTTGCTCCTGCCGCGGAATCTCGTGCTCCAGCGTCCGTTTGGTGCGCAGCTCCGTCGACTTGAGATAGAACTTGCTCTGTTCCACTTCGTTGCGCGCCCGCTTGAGCACGATCTCTTCCGTCTCTTCAGTCAGATCGTCAGCTTTGTACATCTGCTCGAGCTGTTTGAGTTCCTCTTCCGCATACTCCAGCGACTGCTGCGAGTTCTTCAACGCGTAGTTCGCCGCTTCCTCCTGGAACGAGCGGTTGATCTTCAAGAAGTAGTTCAGTTCCTCGTCGGCGATCTTCTTGGCCAGCGCGCTGGCCTCCAGGTCCAGTGGGAGGGTTGTCTTGGTGATGTCGAGTTCCGTGTCGGTCATCTGCAGCGCCAGCTTGCTGAGCTGGAGCGCTTTCTCCTGGTCCTGCAGCTGCTCGTCGATCTCCTTCATGTCGAGCCACACCAGGGTCTCGCCTTTCTGGACACGCTTCCCATGCGGGACCGCCTTGAGCACAGTGAAATCGGACCAGGTCTTGGGGGCCAGCGCCACAGGCCAGGTCTCTTCCGCCTCGAAGGTTCCGGCCACCTCCACTTCGATCTTGAACGGTTCCTGCTTGACCTTGTGCGTACCGCTGGTGGCCGCAGCCGGCTGCGCAGGCTCCGGCTTCGGCTGCTCCTGCCCGAAGCTCCCGGGGACGACGATCAGCAGACACAAGACGATCGCGCAAAGGTACATACCAGAACGCGTCATGGAAGCATCTCCTCTTGAGGTGTACAGGGGGCGACCCGCGGTGCGCACATGTCCAACTGCACGCCATCGTAATCCAGCGGAGTACTGAACGCCTAGCGGGGCAGCCGGGCCGGTACCCGCTGCCCCTCCCCCAGCCGGATCTCAAACAGCTTCGGCCAGTCCTTGCCCGTCACAAACAGCCGCTGACGCTGCGCATCATAGGCGATCCCGTTGAGCACCGCATCGCGGTGCGGGCGCTGACCGGCCGGCCAGAGACGGGTCAGGTCGATCCAGCCGAGCACCCGCCCAGTCGCCGGCGAAATCCGGACAATCTGGTCCTCATACCAGACGTTGGCGTAGATCTCCCCCTCCACATACTCCAGTTCGTTCAGCCGGCTGATCCGGCGCGGGCCGTCTCGCACCACCAGCTGACGCTGCACCGTGAATGTCGCCGGATCGAGGAACCGGAGCGTGGCCGTCCCATCGCTCATGATCAGCTGGCGGCCGTCGCAGGTCAGTCCCCAGCCTTCACCCTGGTAGGAACGGCGCTGCAGCTCGCGGAACGTTGCCGGATCGTAGTAGAGGGCCGTGCGGTTCTTCCAGGTGAGCTGGATCAGCTGATCCTCCCAGAAAGCGATCCCCTCACCAAACAGGTCGGCGCTGAGGTCGTGCTGCTGCAGCACTCGGCCCGTCTCCAACTCCACCTTGCGCAGCGACGACTCCCCATAGTTCCCTGTTCCTTCGTACAGCAGGCCGTCACGGAAGACGAGACCCTGACAGAACGCCCGCGGGTCGTGGGGAAACGACTGCACCACCGTGGCGCCCTGCAGCGGGGCCCGCGACGGACGCTCCCCACTCCGCTGCCAGACGACCAGCCCGATGGCCAACAGGATGACGGCCATGGCGACGGCCATCGGTCGGTGCCAGCGCAGGCCAGCTGGCCCCGCCACGTCGTCCGGTGCCGACGCCGCTGCGGGCCGCGAGCGTCTCGTCGCAGAGAGTTGCTGTTTCACAGGCGATACGTGTGCGGTCACGGGGGTGCCAAGCGGTTGCCGGAATGCGATACACGCGGCACCCGGCAGCGAGATCGGCTAAAATCAAGATGCCGGCTGCTGCACGCTGCCGCGGACTTGTGAGTAATGAGTTATTACGGATTCCCGCCCTGCGAGCAAGGGACAATCGCCGTTTCCATGCGCTATCAGCTAGCATACTGCACGAACGTCCATGCGGGAGCCGACCTGGAGCGGACCAGGGCCAATCTGCACCGCTATGCGCGCGCCGTCAAAGAGCGATTCTCTCCGCAGGCGCCGATGGGGATCGGGCTCTGGCTGGCTGCGCCGGCCGTGCGGCAGCTGCAGGCGACACACCGGCTGCCCGAGCTGGCCGGCTGGCTGGCCGATTGCGGGTTAGTTCCTTTCACGCTCAATGGTTTCCCGCAGGGGGACTTTCACGAGCCGATTGTGAAGCACCGCGTATATCGTCCGACGTGGTGGGAACGGGACCGTGTCGAGTACACGCTGGACCTGATCGCGGCCCTCGACGCATTGTTGCCGGCTCGTCTGGAAGGCAGCATTTCCACGTTGCCCATTGCGTGGGGGGATCCGCCTCCGAGCCGTGCGCAGCTGCAGCTGGCGGCCAGGCATCTGGACGAGGTGATCTCGCGGCTCGCCCGCCTGGAGGCCGAGACGGGGCGTCTGATCTACATCTGCCTCGAGCCGGAGCCCGGCTGCGTGCTGCAGCGCAGCAGCGACGTTGTGTGGTTCTTTGAGGAAGTGCTGTGGCCGGTGAGCCAGCGGCCGGATGCGGCGCGGTACGTCCGCGTCTGCCACGACATCTGCCACGCGGCGGTGATGTTCGAAGACCAGCGGGAGGTGTTGGCCCGCTACGCGGCACATGGGATCCACGTGGGCAAGGTCCAGGTGTCTTCGGCGGTGCGGGTCGACTTTGATGCGCTCGAGCGCGGGGCACAACAGCAAGCGAAACAGACGCTGGCATCGTTCGCAGAGGATCGCTATCTGCACCAGACGTGTGTGCGATCAGCGTGTGGCGGAGAAATCCAGTTCTTTGAAGACCTGCCGCAGGCGCTCGATGCTGTGCCGCCCAGCGGTCAGTGGCGCGTGCATTTCCACGTGCCGATCTACCTGGATCGGTTTGATCACCTCCAGGGCACTCAGGACGACATCCGGAGCTGTCTGCAGGCGGCAGGCCAGCACGCCGACCTGCAGCACTTCGAAGTGGAAACGTATGCCTGGAGCGTGGTGCCGCAGGCACTCCAGCAGGCGGACCTGGCCGCCGGCATTGCCAGGGAAATGCAGTGGTGTGCCGCACTGGGTGCCAGCGGATGGTGCCAGACGCCGGGCGGCCAGTGCGGGGCATGACGGGGGACTGAATGGCCAGCGGGCCTGGCACACACAGGAGAGTGAGGAATGGACCAGGAGCACCCCGATCGAATCAAAACGGTTGTCCGGACGATGCAGATCATCTTGCTGTCGATGGCGTCCGGTCTGCTGCTCTTCACGCTTGTAGTGTACGTCGTGCAGCTGCGTCAGCCCCCACCGGCGGATGGCGGTGTGTTGCTGAGCGCGTTGGGAGCTGCGCTGACGGTCACGGCGATCCTGGCCCGGATCGTCGTGCCGGCGCTGATGGTGCGCAGCGGCTGCCAGCGCATTGCCCGCGGCGCGCCGCACCTGTCGGCTGCGGTGAACGCGCAGCCGGCGCCGCCAGCCGCTGACAGGCAAAACGCTGACAGCCAACAGTCGCTGGCGCTGTATGGAGCCAAGACCATCGTCGGCGGCGCGATCCTGGAAGGGGCTGGGTTCTTAAATCCGATCGCCTACCTCATGGAGGGACATGGCTACGCCCTGATCCTCACGCTAGTTCTGATCGCCGGTATCCTGAGCGGAATCCCCACGCGCCACGGGCTGGAGGGGTGGCTCGAGGTGCAGCAGCGCCGGATCCGGGAAATCCGCGACATGGCGGGATTGAGATAGGCTGTTCGCGACCCGCGCCGCGGCAGATCGGAACACGCGACCCTAGACGTCCGGGATCTCAAACCCTTGGCGTTGAGGTCGGCACACCAGCGCGTTCGCCTCGTCGTCGCCGACGAACTGTTCCCCGCTGGGATCCCAGTGCAGCCGGCGGCCGATCCAGCGCGCGATGTTGCCCAGGTGACACACGGTTGTCGAGCGGTGTCCGATCTCGACATCGGCCCGCGGCATGTCCCGCGACTGGATACAGGCGATCCAGTCGGCCAGGTGCGCGCCGGTGTCGTGCGGGGTGCGGAAGTCGCCGGACTTCAACGCCTCGGCGACGATCTCGGGCGGATCACTCTGGAGGTAGTTGCGGTCGATCGTGATCGTGCCCTGTTCGCCAATGAACTGGCCCCCACCGCGTTTGCCGTCATCTTCGAGTTGGACCACGACACCGTTGGCGTAGCGAAAACGCACGTGTGGCCGAGCGCACAGCTTGTTGCCGTCCGCAATCGAGCCGGCCTGCGTGTAGGTCGGCGGCTGGAACGGCGCGCCTTCCGTCCAGACTTCCACCGGCCCGGTCTCGTCTGTGCCCAGGGCCCACTGGATCTGATCGAACCCGTGCGCCCCCCAGCCTGTCATTTCGCCCCCCGACCACGGTCGGAAGGAGATCCAGCCCGGGTTGGCCCGCGGGATCTGGATATCCCGGTTGTAGGGCACCACCTCGGTCTGACCGCACCAGGTGTCCCAATCCAGTCCGGCGGGGATGGGCTGGGCGGGGAGCGCGCATTGCCAGGGGCTTTCGTAGTTGGCCGCAATCACCAGTTGGACCCGGCCGATGGCGCCGTTACGCACCAGTTCGCAGCCCAGCCGGTTCAGCGCAATCGACCGCTGTTGGCTGCCAGTCTGGAGCACGCGCCGGTACTTGCGCACGGCGCTCACCAGCTGGCGTCCCTCCCGGATCGTCAGTGTCATGGGTTTCTCGAGATAGACATCCTTGCCAGCCTGGCAGGCATTGATGGCGGGCAGCGTGTGCCAGTGGTCGGGGGTCGCGATGACGACCGCGTCGATCTCGTTGGATTCCAGGATCTGGCGGTAATCCTGGTATGCGCGGCACTGGTGCTGGGCGGCGGCGGCCTCCGCGGCGGGCAGGTTGCAGTCCGCGATGGCGACGATCCGGGCGTTCTGGGGAAGCGCTTCCCGCAGATCCTTAGCGCGCCGGCCGGCACCGATACAGCCGATGTGTACGCGGTCGTTGGCGGCAGGCTCTCCGTCGGCTCGCAACCTGCCACTTGGCACGGTCACAGGTACAGCTGCGGCCGCGGCAAGCAGGGAGGCCCGCGCGAGGAAACCGCGGCGCGAAACAGTCTGGCGGGGCGTGGACATGGTCGTACCTGCAGATTCGGGACCTATCGAGTGTTTCCGGTGCGATCTCCGGCCGGGGTCTACTGTACCACAGGCGGTGGGTGATTGCACCGCCGGCGGCCCGCGAGCGGCCGCGGAAACGGCCGGGCCGCGGGGCGACGCTCTCTGGCAATGCCCGCGGCAACTGATAGGATAGCCGGTACTGTGACGGGTCACCGCAATCCCATTTCCTGCTCCCTGCACTGTGAGGTTAGTGCCATGAACACGCTGGACAAGTCAAGCGGATCGGGTCAGAGATCGCGTCGTGAGTTTCTGCGGCGGACCGGGCAGGCGGTCGCCGTCTCTGCCTTGGCCTCGCTCGCGGTGCCGCGGTGCCATGCCGCGGAGAATTCGACGATCCGGCTCGCACTGGTCGGTTGTGGAGGCCGCGGGACGGGAGCGGTGGAAAACGCCCTGGTGACCAAGGGGGGCCCGATCCAGCTCCATGCCATGGCCGATCTGTTCGAGGATCGACTGCGGGCCAGTCACAACGCCCTGCAGACCAAGTTCGCCGGTCAGGTGGATGTGCCACCCGAGCGGCAGTTCATCGGGTTCGATGCCTACAAGAAGGCGATCGACTGCCTGGGACCGGGCGATGTCGTGCTGCTGACCACCCACGCGGCGTTCCGCCCGATGCATCTGGAGTATGCCGTGGGGAAGGGAGTGAACGTCTTCGCCGAGAAATCGTTCGCCACGGACGGACCTGCCGTACGACGCTGGCTGAAGGCGGCCGAGTTGGCGGGGCAGAAAAACCTGAAGGTGAGTGTCGGGTTCATGTGGCGGCATTCCCTGGCGCGTCAGGAAGTGATCAAGCGCATTCACGACGGCGCGATTGGCGATCTGCACACGCTGCGGATCTACCGCGTCCACGGGCCGGTTCAGTGTCCGCCGCGCGCCAAGGACCAGAACGAGGTGATGTTCCAGCTGCGGACCCCCAACAGCTTCACGTGGGTGTCGGCGGGATTCTTCATCGACTGGCACTGCCACAACATCGACATCGCCTGTTGGACCAAGGGAGCGTGGCCGATCAAGGCGCAGGGGATGGGTGGCCGCTGCTACCCGGAGGCCGGCAACCAGTTCGATCACTACACAGTCGAGTACACTTTTGCCGACGGCGCCAAGCTGTTCGCATTCTCGCGCCACATGGCCAATTGCTGGTCGACCTACGCCGACTATGCGCACGGCTCCAAGGGATCCGCCGTGCTGATGGCAGACCTGAGCGAACCCAGGCCGTGCATTTACAACAGTCAGCGGATTGGCGAAGACCGGCCGGTGTGGGAGTTCGGCCAGAACGATCCGAATCCCTACGATGTGGAGTGGCAGGTGCTCGTTGACGCGATCCGGCAGGACACGAAGCACAACGAAGCCATCCGCGCGGGCGAAGCGGATGTCGCGGCTCTGATGGGCCGCGCGGCGACGCACACGGGACAGGAAGTTACCTGGGACGAGATCATGCAGTCCGAGTTCCAGTTCGTGAAGGATATCGACCACCTGACCTTCGATACCCCGGCACCTGTCCAGGAAGGACCCGACGGCGTCTATCCGGCGCCCCAGCCGGGGATCACCCAGGAGTACTGAGGCACACGACGCCGTCATTCAACGCAGCCCTGGGTAGATGAGCCGACGTGGCCAGGGCCGGGCAGGAAGCTTGCCAAGTTCAGTCAGACGCGTGCGTTCAGGTGCGGCTGCGGGCCCGGTTCGACGACTGGACCTGCAGCACCGGCTGGGCTCGCTCGCCACTGCAGAGGACCACCAGCAGGTTGGAGACCAGGCCGTCGCGCTCCGTCTCCGCCACCTGCAGGCCGGCGTTGTGCAGCCGCTCGACGGCGTCGCGGACGATTTCCACCGCCCCCTCGACAATCGTCTTGCGGGCGTCGATCAGCGCCATCGCCTGCTGACGCATCAACATGGCCTGCGCGATTTCCGGCGCATAGGTCAGGTCGTTGAGACGCACGTTCAAGACGCGAATGCCTGCCGGATTGACCGCTTCCTGCAGCTCCCTGATGAAATGCACCGTCACATCGTCGCTCTCCTTCTTCAGGCAGGGCTGGGCGGGATCGGCCGATTCGTAGGGGAACTTCGCCGCGACGCGTTTCACCACCGCGCCGGCCTGGTCGTTAATGAACTGGCGGTAGTTCTCCACGTGCAGCGCTGCCTTGTACGTGTCCTCCACGCGGTAGACGACGACCGCGCTGATCTCAATCGGGTTGCCATTGACTTCCACCACCGTGGTCGTGGCGATGTCCAGCGTCGTGTCGCGGGTGGAGATGCGGCACAGCTTCCGGCCGACCGGGTGGATCCAGCGAATGCCCTGCGTGCGGAGCGTGGTTACGTACTTGCCGAAACGCAGGACGACAATCTCCTCGCGCGGATTGACCACGAAGAACCCGGCGAGCAGGATGGGGGGAAACAGGATGCTGACCAGGACGACCAGAAACATCTCCATCGACCCCTGGTTCGCATCCTGCTGGTCCGACGTTCCCAGCGGAGGTTTGTACGACATGTTTGTGTCCTCTCTCGGGTTGAGTCACCAACCGGATGAATCGTACATTGGTATTCGAACCGGGCGGTGCGATATTAGATCATCCGCGCTGCGCCGCGCAGCGGCAACAGGCGGCAACCGCGCGGCGGCGTCTGGTCTGCGTGGCCGCGCCTGGTGTGCGCCCGCTGCCGGTTCGGCCGTCAAACGATGTGTGGGCAGGTCAGGAGCAGAATCAATGACGCGGCACATGCTGGCAGTCGCACTACTGGTGAGCACATCCTTGCCGGCGCCGGCGGCGCGGGGGGCGGGGCCCTGGCGACCTGCCGACCGCCTCGCTCAGGTCGATTCGCAGGGCATCCTGCGATGGCAGGATACGGGGGACGAGGTGGCCCTGTTTGGCGTCAACTACTACACGCCGTTCTGGCACAACTATCCTGATCTGCAGCAGATTGGCGCAGCACACAAGGAGGTCATTGACCAGGACGTGCTGCACTTCGCCCGGCTGCGTCTCGATGCCCTGCGTCTGCACGTCTTCGATCGCGAAGTGAGCGATGCGGACGGCAATCTGCTGGCCAACGATCATCTGGACCTGTTGGACTACCTGATTGCGCGCGCCAAGGAACGGGGGATCTACACCGTCCTCACGCCGATCGCCTGGTGGCCGGTGCCGGGGGACAGTCCGGGGTTCGCGACCCACTGGACGATGCACCAGATGACGACCGACCCAGCTGCCCGCCGGCCGCAGACGGCCTACCTGCAGCAGTTCGTCCGGCACGTGAATCCCTACACGGGGCTGAGCTACAACGACGATCCGGCCATCGTGTGTCTGGAACTGATCAATGAACCGCTGTATCCGGCCGACACCAGTGACGACCAGGTGGTGGACTACATCAACACGCTGGCGGACGCCGTCCGGGGCGCCGGTTGGCGCAAGCCGGTGTTCTATAACGGTTGGGGGCAGCGGCTGGGGGCGGTGGCGCGCGCCCGGGTGGATGGCTCCTCGTTCGGCTGGTATCCAAGCGGACTGGTGGCCGGGCACTCGCTGCGGCGGAACTTCCTGCCGGTGGTCAACGAGTATGGTGGGAGCGACAGCTGGAATCCGTCGATGCGCACTGCCGTGCTGGCGCACAAGGCGAAGATCATCTACGAGTTCGACGCGGCGGACATTCCGGGCAGCTACATGTACCCGGCCATGGCTCGGTCGTTTCGCGCTGGTGGAGCTCAGATTGCCACTCAGTTCCAGTACGACCCGCTCCCCTTGGCCCGCTTCAATCAGGGTTGGCAGACCCACTTCCTGAACCTGGTGTGTGCGCCGCAGAAGGCGGTGAGTTTCGTGATCGCGGGCGCGGCCTTTCACACGCTGCCGCGCCTGCAGGACTACGGGCCGTACCCAGCCAGCTCGCAGTTCGGCGCCTGCCG
>DAISIS010000154.1:0-11271 GCA_036821925.1 Pirellulaceae bacterium | reverse complement strand
AACGGCATCTTCCTGACTCCGCTCCAGAGCGCCTTCGACAGCCGCCGCCTGGGCAGCGCCGTCAACCTCGATCGCCTGGTGTACCGGGCCGACGCGCAGGCCGAGTGGCAGCAGATCTTCGCCGACACGTGGCGGTGGTACAACGAGTTCTTCTACGACGCGGGGATGCACGGCCACGACTGGAAGGCGCTCGGGGATCGCTATCGCGAGCGTCTGGCGTTCCTCTCGTCCCGTGAGGATCTCAACTGGCTGCTGTCGCAGATGGTGGGTGAGTTGTGCGTCGGCCACACGTACATCTCGGGCGGCGACATGGGGCCTGCCGCGTCCCCGGGGACGCCGGTCTACACGGGCCTGCTGGGCGCCGACCTGGTCGCCGACACGGCGGCCGGGCGGTATCGTTTCGAACGCATCTATGGCCCGACCGAATACAACCTCGACCTGCAAGCGCCGCTGGCGCGCCCGGACATTCGCCTCCAGGCCGGCCATTACCTCATCGCGATCGACGGCCAGCCGGTCAAGGTGGGTGACGACTACTGGAAACTGCTGCAGGTGGTCGCCGGCCAGCGGGTCCGGGTGACTGTCAACGACAGGCCGGAAGAAGATGGTGCGCGGACCTACGAGGTGGAGCCGCTGCGGGCCGACCGCGACCTGCGCTATGGCCACTGGCTGGCCGAGAACATCCGCAAGGTGCTCGCCGCCACCGACGGACGCGTCGGCTACATGCACATCAACGCCATGGGCGCGGCAGGGATCGCCGAGTTCGACAAGTTCTGGCGGGCGTTCCGGTACAAGGAAGGGCTGATCATCGACGTGCGCCGCAACTCCGGCGGCTGGACCGAGTACTTCATGATCGACAAGCTCGAACGCCAGCAGGTCGCCTTCAACGTGCTGCGCGGCATGGAGCCGTTCCGGTACCCCGGCTCGGCCGGCGGCCAGCGGTATGTCGCGGTGACGAACGAGTACAACGGGTCGGACGGCGAGTGTTTTCTGGAGCACTTCAAGGCGCGGCGGCTGGGTGCGGTCGTGGGGGTGCCGTCGTGGGGCGGGCTGGTGGGCATCTTGAACCCGCAGCAGACGCTCGACAACGGGACCATCCAGCAGCCCAACAACGCCTTCTTCGGACGGGAAGGTCGGTGGTGGGTCGAGAACCATGGCGCGGACCCCGATATTGTGGTCGACAATGACCCGGCCTCCGTCGTGGCGGGCAAGGACCCGCAGCTGGAGAAGGCGATCGAGGTCATCCTGCAGCAGATCCGCGACAATCCGGTGCCGGCATTCCCGGACCGGCCGGAGTACCCGAAGCGGTAGTGACATTTCCAGGTTCGGTTCGTACGCTGTATTCCCGGGCTGTATTCCAGGGTCGGGGTGACGCGTCGGAGCGTGTTTGCGGAGCGGGGACGATGGCTTCAGGCGGTCTGGCGGCGCTGAGAATTGACCGTACGCGGCGGCGGCGGCGGGTGTCACCCTGGGTGTGGGTGATGCTGCTGGCGGCCGGTGGCGTCGCCGGCCTGTCGCCGCGCGTCCTGCGCACACTGCAGGTGGCGGAGGTGCAGGTGGCGGCCGCGGCCCGGATGCTCGCGGGATCCGGCACCCTGCAGGAGGGCAGCCCCGATCTGACGGCCGCCGGGTACGTCGTGGCCGATCGCCAGTCGGTGCTGGCCGCCAAGTTCACCGGCCGACTCGCCCGGCTGAACGTGGCGGAGGCGGACTTCGTCAAGAAGGGGGACGTCGTCGCCGAGTTGGATCACGCGGAGCTCGATGCGACCATTGCCCAGGCGCAGGCCGAGATTGCGGAAGCGGAGGCGGAAGTGGAGCGACTGACGCAGCTCGCAGCGCAGTCCGACGCGGAACTCGCCGCGGCCCAGCTGCCGCTCGAAACGCTCGCGGCGGAGAACAAGCAGTACGAGATCCTGCTGGCGGACGCGCAGCGCCGCCTGACGCGCGACGAGGCCCTGGCGACGAGCCGTGCCGTGGGGCAGTCCGAAGTCGACGACCGCCGGACGGAAGTGCGCAGCATGGAAGCCAAGATCGCCTGGACGCAGCAGCGCCGGCGCGAGGCGCAGCAGCAGGTGAATGTGGCGCACACGCAGGCGGCCGCCGCGCGCGCCGCCGTGGCTTCGGCGGAAGCGCGACGCCAGACTGCCGTCGCGCGTGTGAAGGTGCTGGAAAGCCAGCGCGACGAGTGCTTCATCCACTCGCCGTTCGATGGCATGGTGACCGAAAAAGCCGCTGAAGTCGGCGAGATCATCGCACCGATCAGCATCGGCGGGTCCATGGCCCGGGGTTCCATCGTGACCATCGCCGACTGGGCTTCGCTGCAGGCCGAAGTCGACGTGGCCGAGGCGCAACTGGCGCGGGTCGCGCCCGGACAGCGGGCGGCCATCACCGTGGACGCCATCCCCGGCAAGGTCTTCCCCGGCAAGGTGCGGCGCATCCTGCCCCGGGCCGACCGCAGCAAGGCAACCGTCAAGGTGCGCGTCGACTTCCTCGACCGCGATGAGCAGGCCGTCCTCCCGGAAATGGGCGTGCGCGTGCGGTTCCTGCCCGACGACGCGCCAGCGGGCATCGAAACCGGCGCCATCCCCGACCGGATCGTCGTGCCCCAGTCGGCTGTCCAGACAGGTCCGGCAGGCAGTTTCGTGTGGGTGGTCAGCGAGGACACGGCGCGCCGGCAGACCGTACAGGTCGGGGAGACGTTCGGCGAGCGGATGGAGATCACCAGCGGCGTCAGCGCAGGCGACCGGGTCGTGGTGGCTGGCGCCGAGCGGTTGGCTGGCGAGACGGCCACGGTGCGCGTGGCGGAGTAGCTCGAGCATGAACGATCAGCCGATCATCGAGTTGCGGCGCGTGAGCAAGCTGTACCACAAGGGAGACGCCGACATCCACCCGCTGGATGACCTCAGCCTGACCATCGACGCCGGCGACTTCGTCGCTTTGATGGGGCCCTCCGGATCCGGCAAGACCACGCTGCTGAATCTGCTCGGCGGGCTCGACTCGCCGACCGCCGGCGACGTCATCGTCTGTGGCCAGAATCTGACGAACCTCAGTTCGCGCGAGCTCGCCCGCTGGCGCTGCGAGCATGTGGCCTATATCTTCCAGGCCTACAACCTGCTCCCCGTATTGACGGCGTACCAGAACGTGGAGCTGCCGTTGACACTGCTGCCGTTGACCCGCCAGGAGCGGCGTGCGCACGTGCTCACCGCCCTGGATATCGTCGGGCTGGCGGACCGCGCCAACCATCGGCCGGACGAGCTGTCGGGGGGACAGGAACAGCGAGTGGCGATCGCCCGGGCGCTGGCGTCCGATCCTCAGATCCTGCTGGCCGATGAGCCGACGGGGGACCTGGACGCGCATTCGGCCGAAGAGATCATGGCGCTGCTCGTGTCGCTCAACCGCGAGTTCGGCAAGACGATCATCATCGTCACACACGACCCGAAAGTAGCGGGCATGGCCCACCGCCAGCTGCATCTGGAGAAGGGGGTGTTGACCCGGGACCTGGATCTGCTGGACAAGGGGGCGTGACGCGTGCGACTGCTGCTGCTGAACCTGCGGCGCAAGCCGTTGCGAACGGTACTCACCACGCTTGGTGTCGCCGTGGCCCTGCTGCTGTTCTGCTTCCTCGAAGCAGTGCTCACGTCGTTCAATGCGGGGGTCAACATGTCGGACGCCTCGCGGCTGGTAGTCCAGCACAAGGAGTCGATCGCCTTTCAGCTGCCGGAGTCGTATGGTCCACTGATCGCCCGGACGGACGGTGTCACGGGGGTGGCCGGCGCGTCGTGGTTCGGCGGGCTGTCGCAGGAGCCGGACGCGCGTGGTGAGAAGCGGGAGGAGTTCTTCGCGCAGTTCGCCGCCGACCTGGAGCGGTACTTGCAGTTGTACCCGGAGGTCCAGCTGCCGGCCGATCAGCGGGCCGAACTGCTCAGCGATCGGATGGGCTGCATGCTCGGCGCAAAGATCGCCGACCGGCTGGGGAAGCAGATTGGCGACCGCCTGGTGCTCCGCAGCACGATCTGGACCCAGACGAACGGCTCCTCGATCTGGGAGTTCAACGTGCGGGCCCTGTACACGACCGACTCGCCGACGTTCGACCAGACGATGATGTTCTTCCACTTCGTGCGGTTCGACGAAGCGCGGCAGTTTGGCCGGGGCACGACCGGCCTGTATTTCGTGGGGATCAGCGATCCGAGCCGCAGCGTGGAGGTGTCGAGCGCGATCGATGCGCGGTTCGCGAACAGCCCGTTTGAGACGCGCACGATGACGGAGAAGGCCTTCACCCTGCAGTTCGTCAGCATGCTGGGCAATTTCCCGCTGCTGCTGCGTTCGATCGGCAGCGCGATCGTGCTGACCATGCTGCTCGTGGCGGCGAACACAATGATGATGAGTGCGCGCGAGCGGACGCGCGAGATGGGCATCCTGAAGGCAATCGGGTTCACCGATGGCCATGTCTTCCTGCTGCTGATCGGCGAAGCCATGGCGCTGTCGCTGTTGGGGGCCGTGGTGGGGGTGGGGCTGGCCTGGCTGCTGGCCAACGTGCTGCACTTCAACCCCAAACCGGACTTCTTCACCGTCTTCTACCTGCCGCTGGAGTCGATACTGGCCGCCCTCGGCCTGGCGGCGCTGACCGGGCTGATCAGCGGCATCGTGCCGGCCGTGACCGGGATGCGGCTCAAAGCGACCGAGGCGTTGCGGAGCGTGTGAGCATGCGGATCCCGCTGAGTTACAGCCTGCGCAGCATTGCCGTCCGGAAAGGCTCCTCGGCCATGGCCGTGGGGGGCATCGCGCTGGTGGTCGTCGTGTTCGTGACGCTGCTGTCGCTGGCCGCCGGCTTCCGCAAGGTGGTCGAGACGTCGGGCAGCCCGGACAATGTCATCGTGCTGCGCAAAGGGGCCGACGCGGAGTTGACGAGCCAGGTGGAGCGGGAGACGGCGCGGGTGATCAGCGAGCTGCCGCAGGTCGCCCAGCAGGCCGGCCAGCGGCTGGTGGTGTTCGAGAGCGTGGTGATTCTGGCGCAGCCGAAGCAGGGGGGAGGCGAGACGAACGTCACGATCCGCGGCACGTCGCCGCTGTCGCGCGTCGTGCACGCGGACGTGCGACTCACCCAGGGGCGCTGGTACACCCCCGGTTCGAACGAAGCGGTGCTGGGAGTGGGCCTGGCGCGCCGGCTGCGCGACCTGGGGATCGGCCACACGCTGTCGGTCGGCCGCAACACCTGGCACATCGTGGGGCTGTTCGAGGCCGGCGGCAGCGCGCTGGAGTCCGAGCTGTGGATGGACGGCGAGCTGCTGCAGACGTCGTTCCACCGCAACGGCGTCTTCCAGTCCCTGCTGTTCCGTGCCCACGGCGACGCCCGCACCGCGGCTCAGGAGCTGAACACCCTGACTGAGCGCGATCTCCGCCTGCGGACCGTCCAGGCGCTGACCGAGAAGGAGTACTACCAGAAGCAGGCCAAGCTGATGAACGACGTGATCACCATCCTGGGCGGCCTGTTGACCGCCATCATGTCGGCCGGCGCCATCGCGGGGGCCATGAACACGATGTACGCGGCGGTGAGCCAGCGGCGCCGCGAAATCGGCTGCCTGCTGGCGCTCGGCTTCAGCCCCGAATCGGTCTGGCTGGCCTTCATGATCGAATCGCTCCTCCTGGCTGCGCTGGGCGCGGCCCTGGGCTGTACCGTGTCGCTCGCATTCGACGGCATGCAGACCGGCATGACCAACTGGGCCACGTTCTCGGAGACCGCGTTTGAATTCCTCGTGACGCCGCAGATCCTGGCCACCGCCACCCTCATCTCGCTGCTGATGGGCTTTCTCGGCGGCGTCGTGCCGGCCATTCATGCCGCCCGCCTGAAGGTCGTCGACGCTCTGCGCCGAGCGTAACAGGCCCGCCGCCTGCGGCGCGCTCCTCGGCTCCAGCGCTGCGCCGGACGGGAATGATGTGCGAACCCGCGTGGCTCACGTTGCATCGGCAGCCGCACATTGGATATGCTGAGTATCCGGCTGCCCGCCGTGGGGAGCGACCAGGAGCGTACCGGAACGAATCCGAGATCTATGACATGAATGAGCAAGACTACCAGTCCCGCATCGATGCCATCCAGTGGTATCACGACTTCGATTTCCCGCACGGGCTGCAGGCGCGCTCGCACGCGCCGGACGCGGACTTCCACCGCCGGCTCTGGCAATTCATCGAGGGGCATCTGGCGGCGATCGACTTCCAGGGCAAGCGGGTCCTGGACATCGGGTGCTGGGACGGGTACTGGAGTTTCTACGCAGAACGCCGGGGTGCCGGCCAGGTGCTGGCCACCGACGACGTCAGTCAGAACTGGGCGGCGGGGGAAGGCCTGCGATTGGCCAAACAGCTGCTCGGGTCCCAGATTGTGGTCGATCAGCGTCGGAGCGTCTACGAGCTGGCCGCGCTGGGGCAGACCTTCGACGTGATCCTGTTTCTGGGCGTGTACTATCACCTGTACGATCCCTACTACGCCTTCACGCAGATCCGCCACTGCTGCGGCCCGGAGACCATCGTGGTGATGGAGGGGGATGTCGGCCGGAACCTCGCCGAGGGGGAGGCGCGATTCTGTTTCAACAACACCAGCCACTCCACCTTCATCCCCTCGATCGATACGCTGGACATGATGATCAAGGCCGCGTATCTGAACGTCGCGTCACACGCCTATTTCACGCAGCCGCCGCGTGGTACCGTCTCGCCGCTGCGGCGCTGGTGGAAGCAGTCGGAAGTGCGGAAGGTGTGGAAGAGCCTGCCTCTGCATCGCGCCGAGCCGCAGCAGCGTGGGCAGCGGTCAGCCGATGTCGTGCATGCGGACCGCACGCTGCTGGTGTGCAAGCCGTTTGTGGGCACCAACGAGATGCACTACTACACACCGCCATTCGGCCTGACAGCGTACGATCCCCGGTTTTCCCAACCGTCGGCCTGAGCAGACGCGTCCGCGGGTGGCGGGCGGCGTCTCGGCAAGCCCGGCAGGCGGCCACCGTTTGTGCATCCTCACCCGCCCCACTCAACGATGACTCAAGACAAGGCTCATACGATGAAACGACAGGTCGTGTTCGCCGCGCTGATCGGAACTGCCGCGCTGCTCGGAGCTGGCCTCGCCGGTTGCCAGCGCGCAACGCAGGACGACGGCAAGATTGTGATTGGGATGACCGTTCCGTCGCTCACTCATCCGTTCTTCATTCATCTGCGCGATAACGTGGTGGACGAGGCGCAGCAGCTGGGTGTGGAGGTCATTGCGGTGGACGCGGAGGATGTCGCGGCGAAGCAGATGTCGATCGTGGAAGACTTCATCGCGCGGCGCGTCGACGGCGTGGTCATTTCGCCCATCGGAGCGGACACCCTGGTGCCGGCTATCGAAGCACTCAACAAAGCCTCCATCCCGGTGGTCACCGTGGACCGCAAGGTCAGCGGCGGACAGGTGCTGGTCCACGTGGGCGCCGACAACGTGGAGGGGGGCCGTGCGGCCGCCCGGTTCATCGTGGACCAGCTGGCCGGCAAGGGCCGGGTGATCGAACTGGAGGGGACCCCGGGGGCGTCCCCCGCCATCGACCGCAAGGCGGGCTTCCACGCCGTGATCGACGCGACCGATATCGAGGTCATTGCCAGCCAGACCGCCAATTTCCAGCGTGCCAACGGCCAGTCGGTGATGGAGAACCTGCTGCAGGTGCACCGCGACTTCCAGGCCGTGTATGCCGCCAACGACGAGATGATGCTGGGGGCGATCGAGGCGATGGAAGCCAGCAAAGTGGACGGGGCGCAGGTGGTCACCGTCGGCTATGACGCCATCCCGGACGCGCTGAGCTACATTCGCGCCGGGCGACTGGACGCCAGCGTGGAACAGTACCCCGGGCGTCAGGCGCGCGAGGCGCTGCGGCTGCTGGTCGCGCATCTCCGCACCGGCGCACTGCCCGAAACGGGCGAGGTGTACATCAAGCCGGTCGTGATCAGCGCCGCGAATCTGGACGAGGCGGAGGACAAAGGAGTGACGCGTGCCCAGTGACGTCCTGCTCCGCATGGAGCAGATCAGCAAAGCCTTTCCAGGCGTCCAGGCGTTGCAGGCTGTCGATTTCGAACTGCGCCCGGGCGAAGTGCACGCCCTGGTGGGCGAGAACGGGGCCGGCAAGTCGACCCTCATCAAAGTCCTGGCCGGTGTCCATCGACCCGATGCGGGAACGATCTGGCTGCAGGGTCGCCAGCTCCGCCCACGAGCGCCGCGCGACATGATGGACGCGGGGGTGCGGGTCATCTACCAGGAACTGAATCTGGTCCCCGGTCTGTCGGTGGCTGAGAACCTGTTTCTCGGCCGCGCGCCGCGCCGCCGCGGTCTGCGCGGCGTGGTCGACTGGCCCGCCATGCTCCGGCAATCTGCGGCGATCCTGCAGCAGCTCGGCCTGCCCCTGCCGCCCCGGACCAAAGTGGGCCAACTGGGCGTGGCGCAGCAGCAGATTATCGAGATCGCCAAGGCGGTATCCTGCGACGCCAAGGTTGTCGTCATGGACGAGCCGACCGCCGCGCTCACCGAGCGCGAAACGGAACAGCTGTTCGGGATCATCCGCGGGCTGCAGACACAAGGGGTTTCGATCATCTACATCTCGCATCGGCTGGAGGAGATTCAGCGGATCGCCGACCGGGTCACGGTCCTGCGCGACGGCCGGCACATCATCACGGCCCCGCGACAGACACTGTCATCCGAACAGATCATCCGGCACATGGTCGGCCGCAGCGTGGACGAGTACTATCCCAAGGAGACTTTGCCGAAAGGCCAGACGCTGCTGGAGGTCGCCGGCCTGTCGCTGCGCAACGTCTGTCACAACGTCTCGTTTCAACTCTGCAGCGGCGAGATCCTGGGGCTGGCCGGCCTGGTCGGCTCGGGGCGGACAGAGATCGCCGAGCTGCTGTTCGGGCGGCGCAAAGCCGACAGCGGCACGATCCGGATTGCGGGCCAGCCGGTCCGGATCCGCTCCCCCCGGCACGCGATCCAGTATGGGCTGGGACTCATCCCCGAAGACCGCAAGCGGGACGGGTTGGTGCTGACCATGTCGGTTTGGGACAACGCGACTCTGGCCATCCTCGGACGCCATGCCACCTGGGGCATCGTGCGCCGCCGGCCGCTCGCGCGACTGGTGCAGCAGGCCACCGGCGAGATCCGCCTCAAGGCGTCTTCGCCGGCGCAGCAGGTGAAACACCTCAGTGGAGGCAATCAGCAGAAGGTGGTGCTGGCCAAATGGCTGCTCCACGACTGCCAGGTCTACATCTTCGACGAACCGACCCGAGGCGTGGACGTGGGTGCCAAGAGCGAGATCTACCGCCTGATGGAGGACCTGGCGCGGCGCGGGGCCGGGATCATCATGATATCGTCCGATCTGCCGGAGATCCTGAATATGAGTGACCGCGTGCTGGTGGTCCGCGCAGGGCAGATTGCCGGTGAGCTGCAGCGCAGCGCAGCCACCCAGGAGGCCATCCTGCAGCTGGCGGTCGGGAGCGCAGGAGGAGCATCATGAAGCACTGGATCGGAACGGCACTCAAACAGTTCGGCATCTTCCTCGGATTGATCGGTGTCGTCATCGTGCTGGCGGCACGCGAACCGCGGTTCCTGACAGTCGAGAACCTGACGAACATCCTGCGGCAGACGTCGGTCATCGGCATCATGGCCGTCGGGATGACCTTTGTGATCCTGACGGCCGGCATCGACCTGTCGGTCGGGTCGATTCTGGCGCTGACCGGCGTGGTCTGCGCGAGTCTCGAGCACCGCGGCTGGCCGGTGGTAGCCGTGGTCGCAGCGACCCTGTTGTTAGGCGCGCTGATTGGCACGCTCAACGGAGTCGTCACCACGGTGGGCCGGGTGACCCCCTTTGTCGTCACGTTGGGGACGATGAGCATTGCGCGGGGGCTGTCCCACATCTACACCGGCGGGCAGCCGATCAGCCGGTTCGGGGCCGCGTTTCGGTATCTCGGAACGGGCGAAATCCTGGGCGTCCCCGTACCGATCCTCATCTTCGCGCTCACCGTGCTGCTGGCCGCCGCGGTGCTCCGCCATACAGTTCTGGGGCGCTACCTGTATGCGATCGGAGGCAACGAGGAGGCGGCGCTGTTGTCCGGGATCAGCGTCACGGTCTACAAGACCTTGGCTTACACGATCTGCGGCCTGACCGCCGCGCTCGGCGCAGTGGTGCTCACGTCGCGCCTCGACGCCGGCGAATCGATTGCGGGCATGGGATACGAGCTCGACGTGATTGCCGCGGTCGTCATCGGCGGCACTAGCCTGCTCGGCGGGCGGGGGGGCGTCTGGGGCACGCTCGTCGGCGCACTGCTGATCGGCACCATCAACAACGGCATGAACCTGTTGATGATCTCGTCGTACTACCAGCTGGTCGTGAAAGGGGTGATCATCGTCGTGGCCGTGCTGCTCGACCGCCTGCGGGGCGACTAACGGCGCTCTGGACAGTCTTAGCGGATTGGCACCGTCGCGAGCACGCGGGGAGACTTCGACGCCGAGCGGTACGACGGCACGCCGTCGGATTAACGACAAGGCACGAACGGGCTATCCGTTGTCGCGCAGTCGGTCGATGTGACCGAAGGAGATCGACGATGAGATTGCTGAGGTGCCCGGACGCGAACCTCATGAGCTGCGAAGCTACGCGCCGCAGCGCCAACCGCCATCCGCACGCGTGCCAGTTTGTCCTCCCCGTCGCCGCGCAAGCCGAGCTGTGTGTGTCGTCTGTTCGACTGCGCAATAGGGTGAGTTGCTCGCCGTTCGGAAATCGGTGCACGGGCCTGACTCAACTGCACCAAGTCCGTCAGACGAATGGCACTTGGTTTTTGCTAAACCCTTTCAGGATATCACGTTTGGCTTCGTCTCTTGATTTCATCAGGCGGTCGTAGGGTTTGGGGCGTCGCTTTCTCTTGCGTAGTTCAAACCGATCAGGTCGATCGGCCACGCGGTGAACAGCGACAGCATCTAGCAAGCGTTGGTAGAGATTCAATCTATAGCATGCCCCGCGCTGGTCGTGAAAGTCAATCAAGGGCTGAAATGCTTCGAGCGTTTGGAGCGTGCCCTTGAAGCTGATCGAGCGCGGCTCGATGCCATGCTTTGTGGCTGCTTACTGCTCCCACGGGTTGATGGCACTTTGATTTACGAGATGGCAAAATGGGACGCGGGCTTCCGAGTTTAGGCACACGTCGAGCGTTCGGGGCCTGGATAGCGAGAATGGAACGCATTTCAGGATACCAGATATCTTCTTTCGGTCGGT
Organism: Pirellulaceae bacterium; assembly: GCA_036821925.1. Lineage (GTDB taxonomy): Bacteria > Planctomycetota > Planctomycetia > Pirellulales > Pirellulaceae > JAAYDI01. The sequence goes on along the minus strand of DAISIS010000154.1, from coordinate 16 downwards.
GCAGCGGCCGCATGAG
>DAISIS010000153.1:0-11288 GCA_036821925.1 Pirellulaceae bacterium | reverse complement strand
AGATCGTGGACGTAATCGTGGAGATGAGCGTGTCAAAGTCGGACCAGGACGTGCCGTCCGGATCGCGGTAACGAATCAAGTCGGTCACCGGGTATGCCACCGTCGTCAGTTGGGCTTCAGCCTCTTCCGGCGTGGTGATGTGCAGCGCCTCGTATTGGACCAGGTACGTGAGATCCAGTTGCTGGAGCATCAGTTTCAAAGCTGCGCCCAGATTCATGTCGCTGACGTCGAATGTCACCGGCGTGTCACCACCCAATCCCACATCGTCCAGCGCACGACGGTCGATGAGCACCGTGAAGTTGTGTTGTTGCATGATCATCTGCGTGACGTCCTGGAGCGGCGTTTCCTCGCATTTCAGGGCGGTTGGCGTATCCAGGATCGCCAGAATCCGTTGATCGCCCGGGCTCATCCCCGGCCCCGCCAGGATCGTGCCCGTCGCATCCAAGGCCTGGGCCGCGTCGGGAGGCAGCCGTCCGGCCGCCTGCTGGGCGTCAGACAGGCCGAGCGGCACCTGGCCGCTCACGACGCCGACCGCCATGGCTGGTGGCAAGCCGGCGCTGCGGTACAGCGCGTATTTCCCAGCCCCGGCATGCGCAATCACGGTGGGACTGCCCACAACACCCTGGGCGACGAACAAACCGCGCCGGTCCGTCTGGCCGGCCACCATGGCGGCCTTGCCGGCACCGATCACCTTCACGTCGGCGCCGTGCACGTACTGGTCGCTCGTCACATCTCTGAGCGTGACGCGCACGGAGCTGGCCTGCGGATCGCGGGACACCTCGAGTTCCAGCGACGTCACCAGCAGCAGTCCGCTGGCGAACTGGCTGCCGCCGCGGCAGACAATCAGATACGCCCCTTCTTCGGTTAATTCCAGCGGCAGCATCCGGTGCAGATCGCGATAGTCTTGGCCCTCCCCCAGCGCGAAGGCCGTCTCGCGATAGGGTTCGATGCCCGCCAGGTTGATGTCGCGGATTCCGGCGAGCGTCCGCCGGAGCACCGCGAACTTCTCCAAGTCGATCCGGTAGACCTTGAGCTCGCACGTCGCCACGTTGCGGTGGACCAACTCGATCTCCACCGGCTGTCCGGGGCGCACCGTCGTCAGTTCCGGCAGACGCATGGCCTCGCGGAGCAAGTCCCTGATGGAGGCCTTGGCATCGGGGAAGCGGTCCTCCACCAGGCGATACTCCTGGAGCGCTTCGACAACGCGTCCCAGGCTGTGATAGATCTGCCCCAACACGTAGATGGCAGACCACTTATTGTCACTGTCTTTCAATTGCCCGCTCGTCTTATCCAGGAACTTGCCGGTGGCCACGTTGCGCAGCAGCTCGATCGCCGGCTCGGGCTCACCGAGGATGAAGCGGCAGTAGCCAGCCAGGAACGAGAAGTCGTCCAGCAGTTCACTGTCTGGATACCGCACGGCATACCGCTGCGCGGCGCCGGCAGCGCGGGCGAAGTCTTTCGCCTCTAGCAAGGCACTGGCAGCTGCAAAAGCAGCCTGATCCGCAGTCGGCGCCAGTGGATACTCGACGAGAAAATCCTCCTGCATCCGCCACGCGGCGTCGATCAGGTCGGCGGCCCGGATGCCGGCCGCACGCAGCAGCGGATCCTGAGCCGCCTCGGGCGCCCACGTCGCTATCTGCTGCGCCAGCGCCAGGTGCGCCGTCGCCACGTACGGCTCCGGAGGGTATTCGCACAGCAAGCGCTGCATGATGCGGGCGCTCGGCAGGCGTTTTCCGATGCCGAGCAGGACACCGGCGACGCCTCCTTCGCGCGTGAACGCGCCTTCCACCGCGGCGCGAAAGACCTGGAAACTGCGTTCCGCCTCCCCCAGTTCCTGATACGCTGCGCCGATCCGCATCACCTTATCCAGCACGATCTCCTTGTCCGGCCACTGCTCGAATACGATCTCAAAGTACCGGACGACCTGGTCGGGCTTCTGCAACTCGATGGCCACATCCAGCAGCATCTCGACCGTGTCGCGATAGACCGCCGGCTGGAGCGACCAATCGGCCAGCAGCTGCGAAAGCAGCGCCTCGGCGCGCGGCCAGTCACGCTGCTGGTATGCGTGGCTCCCCAACTCGTACAGTTCCTGCGGTGTCCAGCGGTAAGGGTCGGCACTGGGGGAACCGGGCGGGAGAACTCGCAATCGCCGCGGCTCCGCCACCGCTTGTTCCTCCTGCCGGTACGCATTCCAGACCCGAGTGGCTCCCGCTTGCGACTCGCCCGCGAATTCGCCGGCGACATCGTAACGAATCGGCGCAAACTCGCGTGCCTTGCCCAGGTAGAACGTCATCTGGCCCGGCGCGATTTCCACGCGTTCATGCGGGCCGCGAATCGTGTCGGCCAACACCATCACGCCGCTGGGGATCGGCTCCGTCACGATCAGGTAGTCGAGCATCTCCGCCGGCGTCTCATCCGGCACGTGTCGCTTGATCTGCAGTTCGACTTCGCCCCGCGCGCCGGCGGGCAGCTGCGTCAGCGGATTCGCAAAGGCTTTCGTCGTATCCCGGACGTTGTCAAATCCGCGCGGGAGGGGGCGCCCCGACAGTTCGCGCGGCGCGGGCGCATACGAGCGCGTCACCTGCCATGCCTGAGTCGTGTTCTGCAACTGATCGGCACTCAGCACGCCCGATAACGCGACGTCGTACACATAGCGCCCCGGCCCGGCCGGTTCAAACACCACGCGTTGCCCACCTTCCGCCAGTTGGTCCGCGGGGAACTCCACCACGTGCGCGCCGGGGTCAGCGGGCAGTTCGAAGACCTGTGCCGGCTGGTCGTTGACTGACACCTTGATGGTGCGGTTCTCGCCGGACGGCCGGTGCCGAGCGAACCAGCGACCGAGGGCGAGCGCCGCTGGCCCGGTCGCGCGATCGGGCGCCCAACGCAAGCCCGGACGCTGAGCCAGGACCTGGTCGATCACCGCGCCCGATTCAGTCGCCTCCGGAGCCGTGCTGGTCAGGGCCAGCGCGCGTAAGACCAGCCATTCACCACGCGCCGTCTGAGCGGCCAAGGGTGTTGGCGGCGCTGGGGCTGTCCCGTTGGTGGCGTCACCCATGCGCTGTTCACAGATGCTCAGCAACTCCGCCGCCAGCGGCAGACGCTCCATCTCCACGAACGCCAATGCCAGATACAGCAGAGCGGGGGTCGACAGCTGCGCACGTTCGCGATGCAGCCGATTGGCCAGCGAGAAGTCCGGCTGTCCGGCTGCACTTAACGCGTGCAGCAGGATCGCTTTGCTCTCGGGGTCGCTGGGGGCCGTCTCGGCCAACTGCGCGGTGAGATATTGAGTCGCCTGCTGCAGGTAGGCATCCGGCACACGGTGGCTCGCCCGGCGGGCCAGACTGAGGGCCCAGACCACGCGCGCCGTTGCGTACCGATCGCCGGTGCCCGCGCCGAGCGACCAGCCCCAGGCGCCGTCATCAAGCTGCGCGCTGACCAGTTCGGCAATGACCATGCGGATTCGCGCGACGACTTGCCGCGCCCGAGGATCCGCGGATGTCACGGGCAGCTGTAGCAGCTGCTGGATTCCCAACGCGGCCAGCAGGTCGCTGCTCAGCGAATCGGTCATGGCCACCGTCCCACGCCTGCGGCCAGCATCGTCTGGCGGCCCCATCACCGCCTCCCACAGGCTTCCCTCGACGCTCGCCCGCACCGCGACGCGCAGACGCAGCGAATCGCGTCTCGTTCCGGCCGGCGGATCCAGCGTGACGGTTCTGCCTGCCTCCGCCACACCACTGAGCGCGGCGCGTGTCGCGACTCCGCGCGGTTGCAGCGGCACGCAGCGCTCGGCGGTATCGAGGACGTCGCCCTGCGCCAGGGTCAGGCGAACCGTCGCCACCTGCTCACGTTCGACCGACACCGCGCTGGTGCCGTCGGGGAGAAAGCCAGCAAGGGGAAACCGCAATTCCTGCCGTCCTTTCCCACTCACCGTCGCGCCGTGTGTCTGGTCCACAGTCCTGCCGGCAACGCTCACCGCGAGATGCGCCTCCACCGTCGCAGGCTCATTCCGTTGGTTATGGACGATGGCAATAATCTCTGTCTCATCGCCCGGGACGAGTGCTTCCGGCACCTTGAGTTCCGCGTACAACGCCTGATCGGCCACCACCGTCTCGACCGTCTCGCCCGCCAGGGACCCCTGCGTAATGCCTTTGGCCACGATCTTCCACGTTGTCAGACGCCTCGGCACGACCACCGTTACGGTGGCGGTGCCTGTGCTGTCGGTCGTGACGGCGGCGCACCAATAGGCCGTGTCCCACCGCGCTGCCCGGCTTTCCTGCAACTTGGAGAATGACAGTATGGTGTCACGTACGGCGGTCGCATTCCGACCGGCTCCCGGGTAGCCTGGGGCGTCTCCGATTCCGGGCGGCATTGCAGGTGGCATTCCCGGTGGCATTCCCGGTGGCATTCCCGGTGGCATTCCCGGTGGCATGCCGGGCGGCACTGCCAGTCCCGGCGGTGGTGGTGATGACGCCTTCGCACTGGACGGCCCCGGCACGGTCACGTTTCGCGGTGTGACGGTGCGACGACGATCGGCCGAGAGCGGTTGGTTGATCGGCGTTGTGGTCGGGCGGTACGCAAACTCGATACTCGAACCGGTGCGTACGGAGAGCGGACGCGCCTCGGGGCGGAAGAACTCGGATATCGCTGCCTTCAGCGGTTCGGGGAGCGGAGTGTGCGCGGCCTCTTCGACCAGCGCCAGGCTGACTTCCGCGGGCACCGGTTGGCCTTGTGCATCGGTCGTCCGAATCGTGATCTCCACCGGCTGTCCCGGTGTGACCGTGTTCTTCTCGCGCCCCTCGTGTCCTTGTCCCGACCAGGACAGCTTCACCTGCAACGCGTGCGCAACGTCGAACGTGCGCGAGGCGGTGTGGAGTCGCAGCGTGCTCGCAGCGTCCGCAGCGGCATCTGCCGTTGCGCTTACTGGCGGTGTCCGCGTATCGACCATGACCACGGCTTGCAGCTGAAACCGCGGTGCCAGCCGCGCATCCAGTTCCATCGGGAGGGGATTCGGTCCGGGCTGGAGTGGCACGAGGCGATAGTCCCAGACGCGGTCGGTCTGGAAGGTGACGAGCGCCAGGGCGGGCTTTTCGCGCCAGTGCAGTGTCACATCCGCGCGGTCGCCGACATGCCATGCGCGGTCGTCCACCAAGACCCGCAGACGCGTGCGATCATCATCGCCCGAGATCAGCACGTCGCGCTGCCCGCCCACCGGGTTTCCCCAGCGATCTTCGCCAGTGGCCCGCAGTCGATACTGCCCCGCTGCCGCCAGCTGCAGCGTGACGCGCGCAGTTCCGTCGGTGTCGCTGGTGGCCATAACGTGGTCTTCCACGATCTGTTCGGTGACGCGATCGCCCGCCTTCGTCAGGCGGCGGATCTCGAGATTCAACTGCTGGCCCACAGGCTGGCCCTCCGCGCTGCGCGTCGCCAGGGCCACTTCGAACTCTTCGTTCGCGAGAAACACGTCGCGTGTGGTCGTCACGTCGACCGCACATCCCGTGACGGCCAAATACAGTTGGCGCTGCTGTTCAACGTTGCGGTCGGGCAGCTGGACGTTCAGGACGACCACCTGATCCGCAAAGAAGTTTCGTGTGGGCAGCGCCAGCGGCACCTCACCGCGCTCGTTCGTCCGCGCCGTGAACACCCGGTCGTTCACCAGCTGGTATTGGACCAGCTGATCGACCAGCGGCGCCCCGTAGCGATAGGCGACGCGGATCATGCCCGTGATCTCTTCGCCGCGGTAATAGACGTGCTGCGGGATGTCGACCGATATGCAGATCGGATCCGTGCGGGACGGGTCGACCTGGAACGTGCCCTGATAGGCATGACCGGCATCATCGCGGGCCTGGATGCGGTATGCGCCGGGAGGGCTGGTGGCGGGAAGCGGAAACTGCGCGTCGAACGTGCCGAACGGGCTGAGCGCAATCGACTCGTGCCAGATCAGACGCTCGCGCGGATCAAACACTTCCAGTTCGTGGACGCGTCCGGCCTCGACGGCCCACACGTCGTGTACCGCTCGGCGTATGCAGCCTCGCGCGCACACCTGCTCGCCCGCGTAATAGACGGGACGATCTGTGTAGAGGTACCCTTTGTCGGGCAAGGCCGGAGTCACACGCGTGCCTTCGAGCCCGACCAGATTCGCTGCGACGTGGCCGTCACACAGCGCTGCCACACGCACGTCCGGGCAGTCTGCAAGCTCGTCATACGCCGCATGGAACACACCGTCGTCACCTGTCGTCGCCTCGGCGAAGACGCGTTGGCCGTCGGACAGCAGCAACTGCACGCCCCCCCAGGGCTGCCCGGTCTGCATGTTCTCGGCGAAGACCAGCAGATCGCCGCGGGCCGCCTGGACGATGATCTCCAGGTCGCTCTGCAGCACCAATGTCGTCGCTTCCAGCGTCTCGCTGCTGACCGTGACCGCCACGGCTCCCCGCTCGGCCCCGCCGGGGAGCGAGATCTCCGGATGGCTGACAAGCTCGCGCTGGTCTTCGTAATCGGGGATCTCAAACGTCTGGCTCACCTCGGAATCGATCAAGCCGATGTCGAGCTGTTCGACGTCGCCGACCAGGCACACTTTGCGGAAATACGACTCCATATTCAGGCGATAGACACGGAGGGTGACCGAACGCACGTTGCGCGTGGTCAGTTCCAGGTGCGGCTTTTCGTCCGAGCGAAAGACGCGCGGAGTGCTGACGGTCATGGACGGCGTGGTCAGACGCGCCTCCGCCTCACGTGCCCGCCCGGCGCAACTGCCGGTGAGGATCTTCTTGTACTCCCGCAGTGCCTCCCGCGGCCGGCCGAGCTTCTGCTCCAGCACGACCGCGAGTTGATAGTGCGCACGCGACGCTTCCTCGGTTTCGGGATACTTGGACACGAGCTGTCGCCACTGGGCGATGGCATCCTCCCACAACTCCTGCTGGTAGCTCATGTGACCAAATAGCCAGAGGATCTCGGGGGCGCGGGGGTCGAGTGGGTATTTGGCCAGGAATTCTTGCAGCAATTGCCGCGCTGGGTCGAACTGGCGGGCCTCGAGTTCGTGGGCCGCCATCAAGTATTGAGTGTCGATGACCTGCTGCTGCACTTCGCTCCAGGCGGCATCGCTCGGGTGCCCGGTCAGGAACTCCTGCCAGACCTTCAAGGCCTCGGCCAGTCGCTCTTGGCGCAGATAGGCGTACCCCAGACGGTGCCGCGCGCGCGGCGTTTCGGCCGACGCAGCCCGGCGCGGGTCCGACAAGAACTCCTCCAGCGTACAGGCCGCGTCCGCGAACCGCTCCCGGCAGATATAGCTCTCGGCCATGTCCAGGTAGGCCGCGCCCGCGCGCTCGTGCGTGGGGAAGCGTTCCAGGAACGCACGCAACGCATCTACGCCCAGCAGCAGTTGTTCGTCCGTTCCCGGTGCGGGCAGGCCCCAGGTACGTGACAACTGATAACTCGCCTCGGCGATCCACGGCGACGGATCAGCGCCGTGCGCGGCCAGCAACTCCTGCCAGGTGAGACGCGCGTGCAGCAGGTCGCCACTGGCCAGTTGGCATTCTCCGAGGCGGAACATCGCCTCGACCGCTTGCGGTGTCTCGGGATGTGCGCGCACAAACGCTGCATACTGCGGCGCTGCTTCCTCCAGCTGCTCCAACAGCTGATGGCAGCGTGCGACGCGGAGCGCCACGTCCAGACGCCGCTCCGGATGCGGCCCGGCATCCAACGCCTTCTCGTACAGCGCCAGGGCGGTGGCGTAGTCCGGCGCCACTTCGTCGTCGGCCGGATCGAAACAGGTCTCCGCATAGGAGAGATACAGATCGGCTGTTTGCGCAGCGCGCTCGGGCGACAACAACGCCTCCGCTTCAGCGCGGTAGATCGGTCCGGCAACCTGGAAGTTGTCCTGCTTGGCCAACGCCATGGCCGCGGCGAATCGCGCCCGCCGGGCCCAGGGGCTGGCGGGAAAGCGCTGCTCCACTTCGCGCAGCGCTACCACAGACATGTCATACTGCTCCTGGTAATACAGGATGCGACCCCGGAGAAAGAGCAACCGTTCGGTCAACGTGTCTGGCTGCTGCAGTTCTTGGTCCACCGCCTGCAGCGCCGCTGGCCAATCGCGGTCCTGCAACAACTGCCGGAGTTCGTCCGACACCAGCGCCACCGCCAGGTCCTCGCACTGGCCCACGGCCAACCGCGGACTCCACCAGGTAGCTACCACCACCGCCCACACACACCACCGCCACCCGCTGTGCGACCGCATCGGAACCTCCTCGGGCCAGCCGCGCGAGAGCCTGGCCCGGCCCATCACCAGCGACCCCAGTCAGGATTTCACCTGCCGTTGATTATAGTCGCGTCGGCTGGGACGTGCCTGTTCCATATCAACCAGTCCTGCTGGCGGCGTGTCAGACGAGTGGCGAGCCAGCGGAGGTGTGAAGCGACGCCGCGGTCCGGGTCAGGTGTGGGGCGTTGGATGCCGGGATGTCGGACAGTCTATAATGTGGTCCCCGCGACGGTGACGGAGACGGCTGGTGGACGCAGCACGATCATCCTGGAGATTGCCGACAGATGCTGGTTCCATGGTTAATCGCGCCCGGCACGACGGGCGCGTTCTACCTGTTCCTGCTGTGCCTTGCGCTCTTCGGACTGCTGCTGCGCTGAGGGACCTGCGTCAGGGCACCTTGATCATCGTGACCTGATTGCCGGGCGGAGTGAAGATGACTTCGTCCATCAGCGCGCACATCAGAAGCGTGCCGCGATTCCAGCCATCTGCGAAGCTGTCCCGGGTGACGCGGGAGATCTTGTCGCAGTCAAATCCCTGCCCGTCATCGCGCACGACAAACCGGGCCGCGTGCGATGTGATGTGCACGTCGACAACGATGTGGCGGTCGCGGAGCTCCCGCTTCCGCTGCCGTTCGTGCAGCAGGTCGTGCATGGCCGTCGGCGAACCGCTGGACCGCGCGCCCGACAGTTCCTCGGCGGTGATCTCCAGATTTCCGTGGTAGAGCGCGTTGTAGAGCGCCTCCTCCAGCGCAATTCCGATTCGGACCTGGTCCATGGGCTCCCCGGTGCCAAGCGCGGACAAGTTGTGCTGGATCAGATCGACCGCCGGGCAGATGAGCGCCGGATCGTTGCCCAGGTAGAACGTGCATTCCAGATTGGCAGGGCAGTCCTGCAGACGGCGACGGCTCCGGTGAGCCTGCACGCGGGCCACGACGCGATCCACCGTCTCCAGGAGCCGTTCCGCCTGCCGCGACTTCGGCACGAAACTGGCCGCGCCCCGCTCCAACGCCTCATAGGCAATCGCCTCGCTGCCGTGGGCCGTGAGCAGAATGACGGGCACCAGCGGATAGCGGCGGCGCACCTCCGCCACCAGTTCCAGACCATCGATCTCCGGCATCACCAGATCGCTGATCACCAGGTCCGGCAACGCCTGACACATCCGCGTCAACGCGTCCTGACCGCTGGTGGCATAGGCGATGCGGTAGTCGGGGTTGGCTGCCAGCAGTCCCCCGATCAGGCACCGATCGACCTCGGAGTCGTCCACCACCAGGATGTCCATCGTGTGGCGGTTCACATACTCCAACGCGTCGGCCTGGGTCTGGCAGAGCGTCCATATATTGTCCAACGCCATCAGCGACAACACCTCTCGCTCGCCAGCCGACAGCCCACAGAACGTCATGCGCCCCTTGCGCTCCTTCACGCTCCGGTGAACTTTCAGCAGCAGATAGATGGCGTCGGATCCGAACAGCTCCGTGTGCCGGAAGTCGACCACCACGTTCCGCGCACGCTGCTGCTCCAGAATCCGTAGCACCCCCTCCATGTCGACCGACAGCAGCTCATAATCCAACTCGCCCAGGTTGCCGTTGGGTGTCACTATGATGGTGTCGTTCCCCACCTCGACACGACAGTGTTTGGCAGGCTGCATGATGCCAGTCCTCGCGAATGCCCCCGCCGACAAACGATCACACAATCTGCCCTCCTCACCCGCTGAGACTGACTCCCACACTGATTCTCGGACCCATACCAACTGTGTCAATTGCCTGAGCCAAAAAGGGGGTTTGCTTCCGAGTGCTTCCTGAGAGGCGATGCTGCGGGGACCCGTAGCCGGGTGGTCGAATCCCGACGTACGAGATCATTCGGCTTGACTCTGAGTGCCGCTCCCGTTGCCGAAGCGGCGGCAGGAGGAGCCCTGACGCCTGGCGCGCGATGTGTTGGACACCTGGGTGGTGACAAATACTCTGAAAGAGGTGGTGATTGGGCGTCGGTGCGCAGTGCATTCCGCGGCCCAGACACAGCGGGCCGATACACAGTGCGCGGGGTGCACTGTGTGGATGGCAGCTGCAGGTTTCTTCAGAGGTTCTTGACGATATCGCGCCGCGCGACCAGGCGCGTCCCACGCTGACGATCACTGCCGCAGGCGGACAGCCAGCGATTGCGGAGTTCATCGGTCAGCTGCTCGCCGGCCAGCGCAGCGTGTGGCAGGCGGATCTTCCCTCCCGCCCGATGTTCGTGGCCGCCGCTGAGCCCGATTCCGTTGAGCGTCTTGCGCACCAGTTCTGCGGCGTTGCCTCCGTCCCGCCCGGTGCGAACGGAGATAAACAGTTCGTCGGCCACGACAGCGCCGCAGAGCACCTTCTGTACGCCCTCACACCGGCTCAGCAGGTCGGCAACTTCTCCGACCGTTTCGGGGCCCGCAGCGCGAGGCAGGAAACAGATGACGGCTTCGTCGTAGGCGAACGCCGACTGCAGAGCCAACACCAGATCCGAGAAATACTCGCGGGTGAGCGGCGCGTTTTCGATTTCCGCCAACTTGCCTGGATCGGCGAATTTGACCAGCCAGGTGACGATGCGGCGGTCCAGGGCAGTGTAGTGGGTCTCGCTGCCCTGCGTTTCCGTGTGGATGCCATAGAGCATCGCCGTGGCTAATCCGCTGGGGGGGACCAGATGTTGCTCCTTCAGGTAGCTGGCCACAATCGTGACCGACGCGGCAACACGCGGGCGAACGTCCCGGAATGCGGCGCGCGGGCGCGGGCTCTCGATCTGGTGATGGTCGATCACCGCGATAGGCTGAATACCGCACTCGCCCAGCAGATGATTGGACATGGTCGAAGAGCAGTCGACCAGTACCGTCGCGGTCCGCTCGTCCACTTCGAGCGCGTCCGTCAGTTCGATGGGTGGAGCCAGCAGTTTGACCATGTGCCGGTTCTCGGCCCGCACGATCGCTCCCCCGCCGATCAGACGGGCGGGCTTGCCGAGTTTCTCCTGGATCAGCCAGCACACGCCCCAGCCGGATGCGATGGCGTCCGGGTCCGGATTGT
>DAISIS010000152.1:0-11291 GCA_036821925.1 Pirellulaceae bacterium | reverse complement strand
AACCAGACGGCGGCCGGCGGCACTGGGCACTGGGCACTGGGCTCGGGTGCCTGTGGCAGCGTGTGGACGGTTGTATGGAATGGGCGGCACGGGGCCGGTCGAAATTCCGGCAAACGCAGGGCGGTGGTGGTGCCAGACTCTTGAAACGGAAATTGGCCCTTTTAGAATGAGTTTGAGGGTCCGATTTCCGCAACCCGTCAGGGAAGGTAGGTAAACGATGCGTGTTGCGGCATTTGGACTTAGTGTCGTGGCAGTTCTCGTGGTGGTGTGGACGGTCAGTTTGTGCGACCTGTCGGCAAACGCCCAGACACCAAATGTGCCGACCGCTCAGCCGGTGCTTCCCGCGCGGATCCCCGTGGCGGCCGCCGGCGACCTGATGGCATTTTCCGCGGAGCTCGGCAGCGGCCCGTCGCAGATCACGCTGATTGACGCGAAGTCGCGTGTGATGTGCGTCTACCACGTTGACCGAGAGGGGAAGATTGAACTCAGGAGCGTGCGGAACGTCCAGTGGGATCTGCTGATCGAAGAATTCAACGGAGTCAGTCCTTTACCGCGAGACATTCGCGCGCTGCTGGAACAGCGTTAGCCGGGCCGCCTGTGGGCCCCGTCAGGCAACGCAGTTCGGCAGCGCTGACCGTGTCACGCAGCCAACCTGCAGACCTCGTCGCTTGACCTTGTGGAGCCCAAACACCAATGGCCGGGAAATTCATCGAACTCAAGGCGGCTGCGCAACAGCTGGGGATCACGATCGAACAACTGCAGGAGTTGCGCGAGGCGGGCCGGATCCACGGCTACAAGGACGGTGCGAGCTGGAAATTCAAGCCGGAAGAGATCGCGGGTCTGGTCGGCAAGCTGTCGCCGGGCAGCGATGTGGTGGCGGAAGGGTCGGACGTCGGCGATTCCGGTTCCTTCAGCGGCGAGGACATCGACAGCCTGCTGAGCGTGGACATCGATTCGGAAGCCGAGGACAACCTGGACGACTCGTCCATTCTGATCAGCTCGGACGCCGAGCCGAAGCGCGACGCGGATTCGTCGAGCACGGTGATTGGCCAGGAGCAGGAGGAGCTGGAGATCGCCAGCGACCTGCGGCTGGCGGACGACGAGCAAGACAGCGACGGCGGCGATGCGAGCAGCAGTGCGAAGCAGGCGGGGGACGAGCTGAAGCTGGCGGAATCCGAAGACCTCAGCGACGAGCTGGGGCTGGCGGACAGTCTTGATTTCGAATCGGACGACGCGCTGATGCTGGGCGAAGGCGACCTGTCGGCGTCGGGCGGCAGCGACCAGGACGTGCTGGATGACTCCGACAGCAGCGACGCGGTGATCGGCTCGAGCGACAGTGGTATTGGGCTGGCCAACCCGTCCGACAGCGGCCTGTCGCTGGAAGAGGAATCCTCGTCGGCCGCCCTGGAGTTGCCCGAGGACGAAGACATGATTTCGCTGGCGGACGACATGCTCTCAGCCTCTGACGACGGCAAAAAGCTCCAACAGGACGAAGAGTTCCTCCTGTCCCCCTCGGACGAGATGCTCGGTGACGAATCGTCCGACAGCGGTTCTCAGGTTATCGCGCTGGACGATTCCGGCGCATTTGACAGCGACTCCGATGTGGCGGTGGCCGAAGGGGTGGAGCCGATCCTGGTGCCCGAGGAGGTGGAAGGGCTGGAAGTCCAGCTCGAGCCGATCGAGGAAGCGGCCGCCGTCGCCCGCGCCACTCCGGCGCTGGCCGGCGCGGGCGCGGGAGTGCCCGAAGCGTCCTACACGGTGTGGAACCTGATGTCGCTCGTGTTCGTGGCCCTCCTGTTGGGCGTCACCGGCATGCTGATGGCGGACGTCGTCCGCAACATGTGGACCTGGAACAGCGAAACCAGTGTGTCGAGCGGGCTGGCCAACGCGATCATTGAAGCGTTGGGGATGAAATAGCCGCAACCACGCGGGTCGTCAGCGGGACCCGCTCAGGCATTGCCATCTGACGCGCCGGGCCGCCGTGCGCGCGGCTGTCGATGGCGCCGGCTGTGCGCCACGGTGGCCGTCTCCCCCCTCCCAGCCACGGGGCCCACGGTTCACGGCCGCATCGCCCGGCCGGGAGCGCTCGATCGGCTATCCGCAGGCGCTGCAGGTGGCCTATAATCTACCACGTGTCCGGCACCTTCCGCCGCGTGTGCACGGCGTACCTTCCTGGCCGGCCAGCAGTTCCCAGGCCTATCGCGATACGGAGACACCATGCCACGTCTGCACCATCTGGCCGAGCGGCCCCTGCGCCGCGCGCGGGGCGGCCCCGCGACGGGTCGCGTTGCCATCGCGGCGCTGCTCGCCCTGCTGCCGGTCGGCTGCGGCAATCACGATTCGGTCCAGCGTTATCAGATCCCCAAGCGCGAGCTGTTGTACGCCGCGAATCATGTCGAGCAGCAGACGGCGGCATCCGAGCGCCCCGCCCAAGTCGTCCAACGGATGCTCGCCGCCATCGTCCCGCACGGCGCGCAGACCTGGTACTTCAAGATGACCGGCCCGGCCGAGGCGGTGGCCAGCCAGGAAGCCGCGTTTCGCCAGCTGATCGAGTCGCTCCGGTTTGACACCGAGCAGTCGCCGCCCCAGTGGACACTCCCCGCAGCCTGGCGGGAAGAGCCGGGAACCGGCCTGCGACTGGCCACGCTCAAGGTCGACGTGTCGGAACAGACGCTGGAAGTTTCTGTCATGCAGCTCGCCACGTCGCTGTCCGGGAGTTCCGTGCTGGACAACGTCAACCGATGGCGTCAGCAGATGCGGTTGCCGGCCATCACGCACAGCGAGCTCGACCAGGAGACCACCACCGTCGAGCTGGCCAGCGGACCCGCTACGCTGGTCAATCTGCTCGGCCACTACGCGGGCGGCGCGCTGGGCAGCGCTGCGCCGGGGCATGGCGATGCCCGGCCCGCGCAGGTGCCGGCCCGATCAGAGGTCGGACCAGAGACAGAATCAGAGGCCGATTCAGAGGCCGATTCAGAGGCTGGATCAGCGACAGATTCAGAAGCTGGATCAGACACCCCGTAGTCGGCGCCCCGCACGTTTTCGGATGTCAATGCAGTTCACCGCAGCCCACGGAGTCGGCGATGGCCACACAGATCGATCGGGAACCACAACTCACCCCAGGCCTCCCGGACTACGCGTCCCAGCCGGATGACGCCCCGGCCCGTGCGTCCCGGCCGTGGCAGGCGATCGTGGCCATCCTGACGCCGCTGGCCTCGCTCAAGCTGACCGTCGTCCTGTTTCTGATGGCCATCTTCATTGTGTTCGCCGGGACGCTGGCACAGACCGAGAAGGACATCTGGCAGGTGGTGCACGACTACTTCCGCATGGATCTCCGGTCCTTCGCAGCGGCCGTCGGTTCGGCGTTGGCCTGGATTGACCTGCGGATCTTCTTCCCGCGTTCCTTCTTCCCGAACATGGACCCGATTCCCTGGGGCTATGGGTTCTGGTTCCCCAGCGGCTGGCTGATCGGCTTCCTGCTGTTTCTCAACCTGACCGCTGCCCATCTGATCCGGTTTCGGGTGCAGGGAAGCGGCCGGGCGTTGCTCGTCGGCCTGGCCGTCCTGGCAGGCGGCGTTCTGCTGACGGTGGCCGTGATCGCGGCCGGGTCGCAGCAGGCGGCCACTCAGCTGCCGCTCTTTGCGGACTGGCCGTCGCTCCGCATCCTGTGGCTGTTGGTCCAGTGCACGGCGGCCAGCCTGGTGCTGCTGCTCGGGAGCGCCCTGATCTTCCGCCGCCGCGCCGGCATTGTGGTGCTGCACGCGGGGGTCGGCCTCATGATGTTCGGCGAGCTGATCGTCGGCATCTCGGCTGTCGAAGGCCAGATGCAGATCATCGAAGGCCAGACGGTCGACCACGTGCTGGACACGCGCGAGCTGGAGTTGGCGATCGTCGACACGTCCGCCCCCGAGCAGGACGACGTGGTGGTGATCCCCCAGGCACAGTTGCTCGCCGGGACCGTCATCCGCGACCCGCAGCTGCCGTGCGACGTGGAGATCGTGGAGTTCCAGCTCAACTCAGCGCGTCAGCCGGCCGATCCGGCGGAGCCGAACCTGGCCACCGCGGGGCGTGGACGCGAGGAGCGGGCGGTCCCGGTCGCGCCGATCAGTGGCACGGACAGTTCCGGCGCTATGAACCGTTCGGCCGCCTACGTGCGGCTGTCGCAGAAGGAGAGTGGCGCCGACCTGGGCGTGTACCTGGTCGGGCTGGAGGACTGGTTTGCCGGCGCATCCGAAGCGATCACGGTGGACGGCCGGCAGTACGACATGAGCCTGCGTTTCAAGCACATGTACAAGCCGTACTCGATGCACCTGATCGACGTACAGCAGGACGTGTACATGGGGACCCAGACTCCTCGCAGCTATTCGTCCACACTGCGGCTGGTGGATCCGACGCGGAACGTCGATCGGACCGTCCGGATCTGGATGAACAATCCGCTGCGTTTTGCGGGCGAGACCTTTTACCAGTCGAGCTACGGGCGGGACCCGCGGACCGGGCGGGAACACACGGGGCTGCAGGTCGTCACCAACACCGGCTGGCGGATCCCCTACGTCTCCTGCATGATGCTGGCGGTCGGCATGCTGGCGCAGTTCGGCATCACCCTCTACAGCTACCTCAAGCGCCGCCGCGATCTGGCGCTGGCCCCCCGCGTGGACACGGCCGGCGCGCGGCGGCAACGCACGGGCGGGGCGTTCGCGTTGGCCGTGGTGGTGCTGAGCGCCGTCTGGCTGGTGAGCCGGATGTACGCGCCGGCGCCGGCCGCAGGTCAGCTCGATCTGGACGCCTGCGGCCGCCTGCCGGTCATGTTCGAGGGGCGCATCAAGCCGCTCGATACGCTGGCCCGCAACAGCCTGCGGATCATCTCCGATCGCCAGGTCTACCGAGATTCCAGTCGCACAACCCAGCCGGCGATCCGCTGGCTGCTGGACGTGATCACCGACTCGCCAGACGCCGAGAAGCAGCGTGTGTTCCGCATCCAGAACCTGGAACTGCTCGACACCCTCAAGCTCCCGCGCCGCCAGGGCTTCCGGTACGCGATCGAGGAAATCGCGCCGCAGTGGGACACGTTCGCTCAGCAGGCCAGTCAGGCGCGGCAGACGGCGCCGGACCAGCGCGGCGTGTATGAGAAGAAAGTGCTCGAGCTGGAGCAGCGTCTGAGTCACTACATCATGCTGCGCGAGTCCTTCAATCCCGCGCCGCTGCGGCCGGAGAGCCTGCGCGAGGATCTGGCGCAGGAGGCGAATCGGCGCGAGCAGAACAGCCGCCACGCACTGCCGCTGGCGGTCCCGCCCAAGGATCCGGAGGGGGAGTGGCAGCCGTACTCGTATGCGGCGTTCGATGCGCTGGCGCGGAGCATCGCCGCCAGCCAGGGGCTGCAGGTCGAGGACCCCAGTCCGGCCACGCTGGCGTGGGCCGGCATCCTCAGCGCCTATGGGGGCAGGGCGCCTGAGGCCACTGCGTTCAACCGGAGCGTCCAGGCCTACTGGCAGTTGCTACGCGACAACCCGCCGCCGCTGTGGAACCCCGCCAAGACCGACTTCGAAGCGGCCTTCAACCACGCCGCCCCCTTTTACTACGCCATGCTGCTCTACGTCGGCGCCTTCCTGCTGGGCTGCTTTTCCTGGCTCGGGTGGAGCGTGCCGCTGCGCCGCGCATGCACCTGGCTGACCCTCTTCACGCTCGTCGTGCACACGCTGGCGCTGGTCGGACGCATCTACATTTCCGGCCGCCCCCCGATCACCAGCCTTTACTCGTCAGCCCTCTTCGTCGGCTGGGCCGGCGTCGTGCTGGCCCTCGTCCTGGAATTCTACTCCCGCATCGGCGTCGCCAATGTCGTCGGGGCCTTCCTCGGCTTCGCCACACTCCTCATCTCCGTCCTGATGACTACAGCCGTGCCGTCGTTCAAGGGGGATTCGTTCACCGTCCTGGTGGCGGTGCTCGACACCCAGTTCTGGCTCGCCACCCACGTCACGTGCGTCACCGCCGGCTACTCGGCCACGCTGCTGGCCGGCCTGCTGGGAGTCATGTATATCGTGCGCGGCGTGCTGACCCCTTCCCAGGACCAACGCATCGCCCAGGAGACGTCGCGGATGGTCTACGGGACGCTCTGCTTCGCCATCTTCTTCAGCTTCTTCGGCACCGTGCTCGGCGGGCTCTGGGCCGACGACGCCTGGGGACGCTACTGGGGCTGGGACCCGAAAGAGAACGGCGCGCTGATCATCGTCCTCTGGATCTCCGTCGTCCTGCACGCCTACTGGGGCCGCATGGTGCGGGAACGCGGCCTGGCCGTGCTGGCCGTCGTCGGCAACATCGTCACCGCCTGGTCGTGGTTCGGCGTCAATGAACTCGGCGTCGGACTCCACTCCTACGGCTTCACCGAAGGCGTGCTCCTGGTCCTCGGCCTGGTCGTCGCCGCCCACCTGGCGATCATCGCCCTGGGGCTGGTCCCGGTGCGTCTCTGGCGGAGCCGATTGACAAGCGCCTGAGAGCCGTTAGAATCACGAGCGTTGCATTGTTTGTGTTGGTGGTTGGCCGCTCCGTCTGGGAGGGCCAACAAACAGGGAACCCGGTGCAAGTCCGGGACGGTCCCCGCCGCTGTAACTGAGCGTTAACGTTGCGCCCGACTCTTTGTGCCATTGTCGCACTGGCGACGAGAAGGCCGGGTCGAACGGCTCAGAAGTCAGAAGACCGGCCAACGCAGAATCGGCAGCCTGCCGCGTGGGAAGGAGACTGCAGAAGACCTGTGTCCAAGGTGTCTGCGCTCACCGCCAGTCGACGTGCGACAGTGCGTTGCGTACGGCTGTGCGGAGATGAGGCAGATGGGTTGCGGAATTCGATGAAGCCAGTGACCGGCACGCCGCCGTGGACCGCGCGTGGTTTCACGCTCGTTGAGCTGTTGGTGGTCATCGCCGTGATCAGCATCCTGATGGGACTGCTGCTGCCCGCCGTCCAGGCGGTGCGTGAAGCGGCGCGGCGCGTCAGCTGCTTCAACAACCTGCGGCAGATGGGGCTGGGACTGCACAATTACCACGACACGTTCGGCTGTTTTCCCCCAGGGGGCATCGAACCGCGTTCCCCGCTCCATCCCACGGGACGGCAGTTGGCCTGGTCGGTCTTCCTGCTGCCGTTCGTTGAGCAGCAGCCGCTGTTTGACCGGATCGACACAGGCCAGGCGTTTGATGCGCCGGACAACGCAGACGCGGCCGCCACCGTCCTGTCGCTCTTCATCTGCCCCAGCGCGCCGCTAGGCCCCCCCACGGTGCCTGCGCGCGGCCGTTGCCACTATGGCGGCATCTACGGCGAACGCATCACCGGCCCCAACAGCCCGCCCAAGGGTGTCATGCTGTACGACCGCGCCGTGCGGATCGCCGAGATCCGCGACGGCACCTCCAGCACGCTGATCATCGCCGAAGACTGTGATTTCACCGATGGCCAGTGGATCAACGGCCGCAATGTCTTCGATCAGGCCTTTGCCATCAACCAGGCGCCGGCCTTCGAGAATGATATCCGCAGCAAACACCCGGAGGGTGCCAACGGCTTGTTCTGCGATGGTGCGGTCCGGTTTCTGCCAGAAACCATCGAGTTGCCAACCCTGGCCGCCATCTGCACGCGAAATCGCGGTGAGGTGGTCGGAGATTTCTGATGACCGATGACCAATGGCCAATGACTAATGACTAATGACTAATGACTGAGGACTGAGTCTGAGCCATGTACTTCTGTGAGTTGGAGAACGCTGAGATGAATGGCCTGTGTGTAAACAAGCTGCATTTCCTGGTGGTGGTTTCCCTCGGGCTGCTCGCCGCCAGCACCGCTAGCGCCGGCATCGTGGACTTCGAAGATCTGCAGCCGGCGACGCCCTACAGCGGCCCGGGCGGAGGCTACTACTGGAACGGCGCCGATGGGGCCGGCGGGTTTACGAGCGGTGGAGTCCGCTTCAGCAATGCGTACAACACCAGCTACGGCAACTGGGATGGCTGGTCGTATGCCAACACCACCGACACGCAGACGGCCGGGTACACCAACCAGTACAGCGCCTTTGCCGGCAGCGATCACAGCGAACCGGGTGCGAATTACGGCGTGTACTACGAGTCCTGGTCACTGGCACCGACGGTCACCTTGCAGCCCGGTGCAAACGTGCTGGGGATGTGGATCACGAACACGACCTACACCGCGCTGTCCCTGCGCGATGGCGACCAGTTCGCGAAGAAGTTCGGCGGCGACAGTGGAAATGATGCGGATTGGTTCCTGCTGACGATCACCGGCGAAGATTCGCTCGGCACCCGCCACTCGGTCGACTTCTGGCTCGCCGACTATCGCTTCTCCGACAACACGCGCGACTACATCGTGGACACGTGGACGTGGGTCGACCTGACACCGCTGGGGGACGCTCGCGAGCTGACCTTCGACCTCAGTTCGTCGGACACCAACGAGTGGGGCATGAACACACCGGCGAGTTTCGCTCTGGATGACCTGGTGGTCGCCACCGTCCCGGAACCCGCCGCATGCGTCCTGCTGGGAACGGGCGGCCTGCTCGTCGGCGCGCTCCTGGTGCGGCGCCGGCGACAGACAGGCAGACAGACTGACTGACTGACTGGCGTGAGCTGCGCGCCGCTTGACGACGGCGTCTAGCGCCGCGATCCGGCAGCAGGCGGCCCCGGAATGAACAGATCCGCATGTCCGGGGCGCGTCCCGATGCGCCGGTCACACGCAAAGCACCAGATGTCCCTTGAACACCTGGTGCCATTCGTAATAGGCGTCGGGAATCGAGTCGATAGTGAACACTCATGACGGCATCTCCTCGTCCGCCGCTCAGCGCCGCTGGGAGGGCAGGACGAGTTCCAGTGTGGAGTAGGTTGCGCGTTGGGCCGTGGCCGGCCGGACTGACAATTCCGGCAGCGGCAACGCCTGGACGATCGCCGCGGTTTCGCGCGTGGCCGGCACCTGCATGTCGACCTGCGGCACCAGCAGGTGCACAAGACTCAATGGCGATCGGGGTACGCGGTCGCGCACCGACAGCAGCGGGCCGTCGCGGTCGGTTAACAAGGGAGCGTCGGGCGATCCGGGTGGTGCGAGCACCAGGCCGGCAGCGCTCAACGAAAAGTCGACGGCCAGGTCCTGGTAGGCTAGCAGGCCGTCGGCGGCGGCGCGCGCATACAGTGTGAGCCCCAGGGTCTGGGCCGCAGCATCCAGCAGCGACTGGCTGATCATCCCGCCGGCGCTGACCAGCCGACCCTGCACGTCGGTCACGCGGCCCGCATCGATGGTGCAACGCCGCAGCGTGAACTCGGCAGACCCGCTCAGCTTGTGCGGGAACTGCCGGGTGACGAGCTGCTGCAGGTCAACCGCTCGGAAGGTACCGCGCAGCTCAGCATCCCAGCCCGCCGGCCGCTGCTCGCACCACACCGAACCTTGGAACACGCACGCCGCTCCCAGATGGCGGAGCGCGGGCAGCCAGGGGAGCGCCACGGAGCAGGGCAGTCCGGCGGCGTCGGTGTGCAGTTCCCAGCCGGAGGCCGGCGGATCCAGCTGGCGATTGCGCACGAACCGCATCCGCATCCGTTCGTCGGGCGCGGAAGTGGGCGTGCGGAACTCGAGCAGCAACTCGGCGCCGGCCGCCTGTGCGTCCATCGCGCTGCGCACATCCAGAATCGATTCGGAACGGGATTCGTCCGTCAGCTCGACCGCCGCGGACGCCAGCTGAATCGGCGTCTGCGGGACGTGGCTGTGCTGCATCACACGCTCGTGTACGAGCGCTGCCAGACGACTCAGATGCCGCACGTTGACCTGGGGCTGCCCCAGCAGCACCTGCCAGCCGCGCGCCGTGCGCGCGATGTCGGCCGATCGCACGCGCACGAGCC
The DNA here is from genome assembly GCA_036821925.1 of Pirellulaceae bacterium. Lineage (GTDB taxonomy): Bacteria > Planctomycetota > Planctomycetia > Pirellulales > Pirellulaceae > JAAYDI01. The sequence goes on along the minus strand of DAISIS010000152.1, from coordinate 1,434 downwards.
AGGCGTGGGATTCCGGGTCGCGGCACTCCAATCCGCCGGCCAACCAGCGTCGGCCGCCGCAGGCCCGGATCTCGGCCAACTGGACTTCCACACCCAGCTGCGACGACAGCCAGCGCTGCCAGGCGTCAGCCTGCGCCGCCCGGTACAGAGGCGTGCGGAACACAATCACCGCAGTCCCCACCACCAGCGTCGGCAGCAGGCAGACCGCACAGAAGATCATGCGACACAGTCGCCGTCGCGCAAAGAACTTCACGGCATCACATCCTTGCTTGTACCCACGGCGCGGCGGCGGGGCCGCCGCCCCGTGGAACCGGTCAGCGCTGGCGAGCCAGCCTGTGGTACAGCTCCCAACGGGCCTCCATTTCCACCACGCTGTCTCCCCCGATCTTGTCCACCAGTGCGCAGGCCACTTCGAAAGCCACCACGTTCTCAATGATCACACTGGCGGCCGACACCGCACACACGTCGCTCCGCTCGTATTCCGCCAGGGCCGGCTGCTTGGTGTTCAGGTCAATCGATTCGAGCGGTTTGCGCAGCGTGCTGATCGGCTTCATCGCCGCCCGCACCACCAGCGGCTGACCGTTCGTCATGCCCGCCTCCAGCCCGCCTGCATGGTTGCTCGTCCGTACGTATCCCAATGTCGGACCCGCCACCTGGTCTGCATCGAAGCGGATCGGATCGTGCACGCGCGACCCGACACGGCGCGCAGCTTCAAACCCCAATCCAATCTCCACCCCTTTGATGGCCTGCACTGCCATCACGGCCTGCGCCACACGCCCATCCAGCTTCTGGTCCCACTGCGCATGGGTTCCAAGCCCGATCGGCAGCCCCTCGACACACACCTCGACCACGCCCCCCAGTGTGTCGCCCGCTTTGCCCGTCGCATCAATCAGCGCCGTGATCTCCGCGTCGCGGTGCGGATCAAGCGAGTAGATCACACTCTCCGCCCGCCGCGCCAGGCGTTCGTCCCACGCACAGTCCGGAGGGTCAACGCGGATCCCGCCCAACTCCACCACATACCCCATGGCACGGATGCCGAACCGCTCGAGCAGCTGTCGGGCCAGCGCACCGGCCGCGACCCGCACCGTCGTCTCGCGCGCACTGGCCCGCTCCAGAATGCTCCGGATCGGACCCAGGAACTTGACTGCACCCGCCAGGTCTCCGTGCCCCGGTCGAGGACGCGTCAGATCCTCCATCCGCTCAAGCTTGTAGTCCCGATTGACCACCTGCAGCGCGATGGGACTGCCCAGCGACAGCCCCTTCCAAACGCCCGTGAGCAACTCGACGCAGTCCGCCTCGATCCGCTGACGCCCGCCGCGGCCATATCCGCCTTGCCGCCGCTGCAGCTCAGCATCGATACGCGCCGTGTCGATCGCCACGCCGGCAGGAAAGCCGTCCACCAGCGCCACCAGCGCCTTACCGTGCGATTCACCG
>DAISIS010000151.1:0-11300 GCA_036821925.1 Pirellulaceae bacterium | reverse complement strand
GAGGTCTACTCCGAGCATCCGTGGGGCCGTCGGGATCTGGCGGACAAGTTCCGCGCGATGTCGATCAAGGTCAAGGACAAGGCGGCGATGGCGAACGTGGCGACCATCGCGGCGAACAACGATCGCGAGATCGGCGATCTGCTGGCCACCGCCATGGAGAAGGTGGGCAAGGATGGCGTGATCACAGTCGACGAGGGGAAGAGCCTGCAGACGGAAGTCGAGTGGGTGGAAGGGATGCAGTTCGATCGCGGCTATCTGTCCCCGTACTTCGTCACCGACCCGAACACGATGCAGGCCGTGCTGGAAGACTGCTACGTGCTCGTATTCGAGAAGAAGATCAGCAGCATCAAGGACATGGTCCCGCTGCTGGAGTCGGTTGTGCAGCAGGGCAAGCCGCTGTTGATCGTGGCGGAAGACGTGGAGGGGGAGGCGTTGGCCACGCTGGTCATCAACCGCCTGCGCGGCACGATGCAGTGCTGTGCCATCAAGGCCCCCGGCTATGGCGATCGGCGCAAGGCCATGATGGAGGACATCGCGATCCTCACCGGCGGCACGGCGATCTTCGAAGCGCTCGGAGTGAAGCTCGACTCGGTCACTCTCACCGATCTGGGCCGCGCCAAGAAGGTGATCGTCGACAAGGACAACACGACGATCATCGAGGGTGCCGGCAAGAGCGCGGACATCAAGGGACGCATCGACCAGTTGCGGCGCGAGATCGAGAACGTGACGAGCGACTACGATCGCGAGAAGCTCGAAGAGCGGCTGGCGAAGCTGGCGGGTGGCGTTGCCAAGGTCAACGTCGGGGCCGCTACGGAGAGCGAGATGAAGGAGAAGAAGGCGCGTGTGGAAGACGCCCTGCACGCCACCCGCGCCGCGGTGGAGGAAGGCATTCTGCCCGGCGGCGGCGTCGCGCTGCTGCGGGCAGCCGCCCAGGTCAAGCCGGGCAGCGACCTGACGGACGGCGAGTCGGTGGGCTACAACATCGTGCTGCGGGCCTGCCGCGCCCCGTTGAGCATGATTGCCGAGAACGCCGGCAAGGACGGTGGCATCGTGTGCGAGAAGGTCTCGGAGGGCAAAGGCAATTTCGGCTTCAACGCCCTGACCGACACCTATGAGGATCTGGTGAAGGCCGGCGTGATCGACCCGACCAAGGTCGTCCGCACCGCCCTCGGCAACGCGGCGAGCGTCGCGACGCTGCTGCTGACCAGCGACGCGCTAGTCGCGGAGAAGCCGAAGGACGAGAAGGCCAAGCCAGGCCATGGCGGCGAGAACGACATGTACTAGACGCCCGCTCGTCAGAATGTCGCGAAACTCTCGCAGGCTCAGGCAGGGCGGGCGCAGATCCGCCCTGCCGGCCGTCTCTGTGGTGTCCCAGGCCCCGCGTTTCACAGCGGGGCCTGAGCGTTTCTTGTCGTGTCTCGTCTGGTTGCGCCGCGGGTCGCGCCCTGCCTCGGCTCCTGCCCGCCGCCCCCCGCGCTGCTGCCGGCCGCAGAACCGGCAGAATGCCTGCAGCCGCTGCAACCGCGTCCTGGCTACCCTGCCGCCCCCCCGCCGCCCGCCCTGCCGTCTGATTCGTTTGTCCAAATCCCGCCTCGCCTCATATACTGGAAGGTAGTCTTCAAAGCGCGTCACACGCGGCGGCCCGGCCGCGCCGGCCGCTCGCCCCCAGTTGCGGGAAGACCACCTCATGAAGCGATCTCTGCGCCACATGCCGCTGCTCGTCCTGTCGATCACCTGGATCGCGGTCCCGGCGCGCGCTGAGGTGTTCCTCCTGGCCCACGGCGGACGGGTCGAGGGGCAGTGGCTCAACCAGGACGACAAGCAATCCGCAGTGTACGAGATCGAGATGGCGGACGGAGGACGCATCACTCTGGCTGCCAGCCAGGTCACCGAGGTGATTGCCCAGTCGGAGATGCTGCGGCGATACCAGGAGGAACTGCCGAAGGTCCCGCACACGGTCGCGGGGCACCTGGAGATGGCCGAGCGCTGCCGGAAGGCCGGCCTGAAGGAGCAGCGTGATTTCCACCTCCAGAAGGTACTGGAGCTCGATCCCGAGCAGGCCGAGGCGCGGCGTGGTTTGGGCTACAGCCAGGTGGATGGCCAGTGGATCCGGGCCGATGAGTGGTTCGCCAACCAGGGGTATGTACGGCACAAGGGGGACTGGCGTCTGGCACAGGAAGTCGAACTGGACGCGCGCAAGGATCGGCAGACGGTGGAAGAAAAGGAGTGGCGCAAGCGTCTCCAGGTATGGAGGAACGCGGTCGTGCGCAACCGGAAGGATGCGGCCGAGGCATTGACCCAGTTGAGCGCCGTCGACAGTCCGCTGGCTATCGCCGGGCTGTCCGAAATGCTGGCCGACCTGGAGGAACCGAAGCAGCTCCGCCTGCTGTACGTCGATGTGCTCAGCAAGTTCAGCCAGACCACGGCGGTCAATGCGTTGTTGAAGCGTGTGATGCAGGACCCGGACGTCGAGATCCGCGAGCGCAGTATCGATGCGGCCCGCCTGCACGGCGGCGACCATGCGCTGGCCGTCCTGACCCACATGCTCAAGAACAAGGACAATAACGTGGTGAACCAGGCGGGCTGGGCGCTCGGTCGCCTGGGCGATCCCGCCGCGATCCCCGCCCTGATCGATGCCGTCGTCACCAAACACCGCTTCAAGATCCAGACCGGCAGCGGGCCGGGCGGCATCACCGGAGGCTTCAGCCCGCAGAGTGGTGGCGGGATGCAGGCTGGCGGGGGCGTGAAGATCATCGAAAAGGAGCTGCAGAACCGGCAGGTGCTCAGCGCCCTCACCGCACTCGTGCCCAGCGGCGTCAACTTCGCCTACGACATCGTCGCCTGGAAGAACTGGTACGCGCGGCAGCAGCTGCTGGCGCCCGGCACCAATCTGCGGCGGGATCTGTAGCGGGCCCGCGGGCGGTCCACCAGGCGGGGCGTTCCGGCCGCGGTGGGCACGCAGCAGCGGTCGGCCGGCGGACGTGCTTGGCACCCGCTGGCAACGGTCACAGCCGGGGCCGCCTCCGCTCCCTACTCCACCAGCTTCTGCACAAACTCCACTTCCGGATCGGCCGCCGCGTGCTTGGCCGTGAGCGTTTCCTGCACGTATCGCACCCCCTGGCGACTGCTGGTCACGCGGAAGTTGTCGCCTTTCTGCAGGATGGGGCGCGTTTCGGCCATGGCGCCGAAGATGCGCGTTCCGGCAGCCTGGCAGGGGTACCAGTGCCCCTGCCCCTGGTCGTCTTCCAGGTAGAACTCCGGGTAGCAGTGCCCGGGGACCCAGACACAGCGCGCCGGGATGCCGACACCACGGCACATGGCCACGAACAGGGAGGTGAGTTCTTCGCAGTCGCCGAACCCGTCGTCAAGGGCCTGGCGTGCGCCTTTGATCTGACGGTCGAACCGGTAGGCGACTTTGGCGCGCACCCAGTCATAAACGGCTTCGGCCTGGTGCCACGCCTGTTCCTGCTCCGCCACAACCTGCTCCGCAGCCTGGCGGATCACGCGATCGTCGCTTTCGATGTAGGGGCTCGTCCCGAGGTAGATCCGCAGTGCGCGGGGTACGGACGCCGGCACGCGCAGCGCGTCGGTCGACTGCGGCGCGACAATGTCCCGCTTCACGATTTCCACTGTCAGCCGGGCTGCAGCTTCTTCACCGGCTGACAGTCGCGGAATGCTCACCGTCATCTGCTTGACACCGTTGTCCAGCACGCGATACCGCACGTTCCGCACGTGGGGAGTCACTTCTTCGGCGAGCACCTTCACATCCTGTTCCGGCCACGGCATGGGGACCGGCAACGTCGCGACGATGCCGGTCGTATCGCCGCGGGCACGGACCACGACTCCGAACTGCCATCGCTCTGTGTGCGGGTTGGTCAGGCGCACCGCAGCGGGTGGTGTGTCGTCGCGCGGTGCGCGACTGCCGGGAAAAAGCCACCCGGCAACCAGCCACAGAATCACAGCCAGACACTTCATGGCACGACTTGCCGCACGAACTTCACCTGGGGGCGTCCGGCCCCTTTCACCTCCACAAGTTCCGGCACCAGCCGGTACGGCTTGTCCTTCTCCGGCACGCGGATGTTGTCCCCCTTCTGCATGATAACATGCTCGTTCGAGACCGTGCCGAACACCGTCTTCTCTTTCAGCTCGCAGGGGAACCAGAATCCGTTCCCCTCCGCATCTTCCAGGTAGAACTCGGCGTAGCAGTAGTTCGGGACCCAGACGGTCCGGGCGGGGATCTTTTCGGCGCGGCACAGGGCAATGAACAGGCCGGTCAGGTCCTCGATGTGCCCGCCTTTGTCGTTCAAGGCCTTGACGGTCCCCTTGAACTTTTCATTCGTATGTTGGATGTTGTCTTGGACCCAGTCGTGGATCGCTTCGACCTGCTGCCAGGCGTCCTGCTTGTCGGCCGTGATCTGCTTGGCCAGCTCACGGATCTTCCGGTCGCGCACGCTGATCAGTGGGCTGTCGGCCAGGAACTTCCGCAGGTCGCGCGGGATCCGTTTCGGGATCCGATAGATGCTCGTATCGACCGGCAGTTCGATGGCGCGCCGCGTGACTTCCACGGTCACCAGTGCCTCGGCCTGGTCCCCGGCCGCCAGCTGCGGCACGGCAACGAGCATCTGGCGAATGCCCTCTTCCAGATCCCGATACTGCACCCGGCTGATGGTGGCCGAGATCTGCTCGTCCATGACTTTCACATCTTGTTCGGGCCAGTTCGTGGGCACGGGCAGCGTCCCGAGCACGTTGACGCACGGAGTGCTGGCGGTGACGATCATGCCGACCTTCCAGCGCTGGGTCCGCTCGTTGGTCAGCACCGGCCCCCCTTCCGGCGTCGCGGCCCCGAACTGTGCCGCAGCCTGCGACGCTGCGCAGAGGATCCAGCCGGCAATCAGTGTCAGGTTACGCGTGCGAATCATGCGACTCCTCACACAACGCCACCGCGGGACGACGCGTCAGGATGGCACGTCGTCCCGTCGGTGGTCCAGCTTGGCCGGGAGGGCTAAGCAAGGGTGAGATTGTTCAGTTCGGGGGGAGGGCTTCCATCGCCGGCGGAACCGCTGATGGAATGGTTGTCGTGGTGGTGCCCATGGGCACACCCGGAACGTACATGGGATCACAATCCGGTTGGCATTCGTCGATGCACGGCGGAGCATAGGTCTCACACGCCGCACCGCGGTCGAACCACCGCGAACATCCCGTCCCACGGCATCCGCTGACGGCGGCTACCGTCAGGATCATGATAGCCGGAACAAACAGTAGCCTCTTCATGGCAAACTTCTCCGCACAGGCGACAGGCATCAATGGCGATGAGACTGCGGGTCTCACAACTCTACAACACGGCCGGCGATGTGCAAACGAAACGGTGGTTTTTTTTCTTCATCTACCGTGTCTTCTGTCAACACACTGCGCAGAAAAGATGCTACAGTTTTACAGTCAGTGACAGGAGGTCATGTGGCGAATGTCAGGACTTCTGCCAGGTCGATTCTCCCCATGCACGCGCGACCCTGTACGCCATCTCCCCGCCCGTGTCGGCGGTTCGAGCCTGCGACACGACCGTCTCGGCCGGCAACCGCCCGCCGGCGCACCGCCCTGCTGCTGTGCGTGACTCTCTGTTGGCTGCCCACCCGGCAGGCACTCCGGGGCGCCGAGTGCGGCGTGCGTCCGCAGGATGAACTGTGGCTCGTCTCAGCCCGGCAATGCTGCGCCGTCAGTTCCGGCAGCGAGCCGCTGCTGAGTGCCCAGCGTCTCGGCGGCGACAGCCAGTGGCAAGGGGCCGACCTGGAGGCACTCTACGCGCCCGCGTCCGCCGATCAGATTGTCGTGATTTATGTCCACGGGAACCGCGTGCCGAGCGGCGCGGCAGCCGCCGAAGGACAGCACGTCTACCGGCTGCTGATCGACGGCGCAGAGAGCGCGCCGCCGCTGCGATTTGTGATCTGGTCCTGGCCCAGCGCTCGGGTGAAGGGGCAGCTGCGCGACGTGCGGGCGAAAGCTCAACGCACCGACATGGCCGGGTATTGCCTCGCCTGGGCGCTGATGCATCTGCCGGAGGACCAGCCGGTGAGCCTGCTGGGCTACAGCTTCGGAGCGCGGATTGCCACCGGTGCGGCGCACCTGACGGGCGGCGGCTCACTCGGCGGCCGTGCGTTGCCACCCCACGCGACCAGCGCGCACACGATGCGCGTCGCGATACTGGCCGGAGCGCTGGATGCCTCCTGGCTGCGTCCAGGCGGGTACCATGAACGGGCCCGCACCCAGCTGGACTACCTGCTGAACCTCTATAACTCCTGCGACCCGGTGCTCAAACGATACCATCTGCTCGACAAACGCGCGCGGGCATCGGCCCTGGGTTTCTCCGGCATGTACACGGCTGACCTGGTGGAGGCCGCGCGGCTCGAACAGCTCAACGTGCGGAACATCGTGCAACGTTCGCATGAGCTGGAAGACTACCTCTGCAGCCCCCGCTTGATGCAGCGGATCCGCGAGGTCCTGTTCTGGCAGCCCGCCCCCGCGTGGCACTGACCCCGCGTTCCCCCACCCTCGTGCAATCACGCGTCACACGCTAGGATGGTACGATTGCCGCTCGAATCGCTGGCGCGCCGCGCAATGTCACATGACAGAACCTATCGCCTATCTCAACGGTGACTTCATCCCGGCCTCGGAGCTGGTTGTCTCGACGGAGGATCTGGGTTTCTCGCAGGGGGTGTCGGTCAGCGAGCGGCTGCGGACATTCCGCGGCCGGCTGTTCCGACTGGACGAGCATCTCGACCGGCTGGCGAATTCGTTGCGCATCGTGGATCTGCAGCCCGGCCTGTCGATTGCCCGGATTGGCGAACTGGCGAACGAACTGGTGTCGCGCAACGATCACCTGCTGCTCGATGGCGACGACCTGGGAGTTTCACTGTGCATGACGCCCGGCGTGCCCCCCCGCCTGCAGCCCACGATCGGCCTGCGCGCCTATCCGCTGCCGTTCGGCCAGTGGTCGTCGTACTACGAGCGTGGTCAGGCGCTGACAGAGACCGGCGTGCGGCAGGTGCCGGAGTCCTGCTGGCCGGCGGCACTCAAGTGCCGCAGCCGCATGCACTACTTCCTGGCCGACCGCCTGGCCCATGCGCTCGATCCCGGTTCGCGCGCGGTGCTGCTCGACCAGGATGGCTACGTGTCCGAAGCGTCCACTGCCAACGTGCTGTTCTATCGTCGCGGGGAGGGACTGGTGTCGCCGCCCCGGGAACGGATTCTGCCCGGCGTGAGTCTGTCGGTGCTGGCCGAACTCGCGGCCGGTCTCGCCATCCCGCTGCACTTCCGCAGCTTCCGGCTGGAGGAACTGGCAGCGGCCGACGAGATACTGATGTGCAGCACCTCGCCCTGCGTGTGGCCGGTGACGCGGTTGAACGGCCAGCCGCGGGAGCCGGGTGCCGGGGGAGCGGTCTTCCAGCAGATCCTGCGGGCCTGGAACGAGCTGGTGGGCGTCGACATTGTCGCCCAGGCGCGGCGGTTCAGTTTCCGGACCTGATCGCGTCACAGCCGTATCACGGCCAGCGCCATCATCTGCAGCGCATCGTTGAGGGGCTTCAGGTACAGCTGCATGAACAGGTGGAACACCAGGAAAACAATCAGCGTGGCCACCAGGATCCAGATCCCGACAGATGCCGCGACCGTCAGGGCCAGTGTGGCGGACTCGGCCCGCGCCTGATAATCGGCCGACAGCCGGTGGAGCGATTCAGTCTCCGTGCCTGACACTTCGGCCGCGCTGAGCGCCTGCAGGAACTCGTCCGGAAAGACCCCCGTTGCGCGCAGCGCCTCGTGGAACTGCCCCCGCCGTGCAATGACCGCTTCCGCCTCCGCGACGTGCCGGGTGTAATGCGGCATCTGCGTGCTCCGGAGCGCCATGCGAAGGGCGCGCTCCGCGTCGATGCCGGCATTGAGGGCCAGCGAGAGGGTCCAGGAGACGCGGGCCAGCGCCATCGTCTGCAGGGTCCGGCCCACCACCGGCACATGCAACAACAGCCCGTGCGGCCACGCCCCGAACCAGCCGCGGAGCAGACCGCCAAGCACCACCGCGATCAGCGCCACCCCGCCGAGCACGACACCCGCATAGATCAGCGCGCCGCGCGGTCCCGAAAGCCCGAACACCGCGGCATCACCCAGCAGTCCCAGGAGCAGGATCAGCAGGCCGACGATGATCACCGCCCCGACAAGTTCGATGGCGGGCCAGAGCACGCCCAGAACGAATGTCATGCGCAGACGCAGCAGCTGCTGATAGTGTTCCGCCAGCCGCAGCAGCACCGACTCCAGATTCCCCGTGGTCTCTCCGACGTCGGTCAACTCGCACGCCAGGTCGGGGAAATACGCGCCGCACCCGCGCATGCCCTCGGCCAGCGTCGCGCCCCCCTGGACGCGCTCGACCACCTGCGCCATGTGCTCCCGGTACGCCCGACGGCCGTTCTCACTCTCGCGTTGCAGCGCCGCCCGCATATCCACTCCCGCGCGCAGGGCGGTGCCCAGCCGGTGACACATGTGGGAGGCCTGCCGGATGCTCATCTGTGCCATGTGAGTGACCGCCGCAAAGAGGACCCATGCAGACCATGCACAAGACAGGTGCCCCGCCTGTCGTCACACTAACTCACTGTTGCTGCGTGACTGCAGCTGACAGGCTGAAAACCTGTCCCACCGGGTAGCTTAAACGGTCGCCAACCCGCTGCCTAGCAGTTCCAATCCGCCCCACTCCAATTCCCGACCTATCTGCTACAATCACGGTCTCCTGTCGACCACCTTCACAGGTACGGGGTCAGAAACGCTGCTTATGAGACCGTGGGATACCGTTGCCATCGTCGGAGTGGGGCTCATGGGGGGCTCCATCGGCCTTGCCTTGCAGCAGCGCAAGCTGGCGCGGCGCGTCGTCGGTGTGGGGCGGCGGGCGGCGAGCCTGCGCAAGGCGCGGGAATGCCGCACGGTCACCGAGACCACCACACAGCTGGAACGCGGGGTGGCCGAGGCGGACCTGATCATCGTCTGCACACCGGTGGCGGACATCGTCGATCGCGTGTGCGAAGCCGCCCGGCACTGTCCTCCCGAAGCGCTGATCACGGACGTGGGCAGTACGAAATCCCGCATCGTGCGGGAGCTGGAACGGCGTCTGCGGGCCGGCCCGGCGTTTATCGGCAGCCATCCGATGGCCGGCAGCGAGAAGACCGGGCCAGCCCATGCCCGGGCAGACCTGCTGGTGGAGCGGGTCACGGTCGTCACGCCGACCCCGCGCACGCGTGACGCGGATGTGGAGCGGATCGAGCGGTTCTGGGCGGCGCTCGGTTCGCGGGTCGTCCGCATGACGCCGCTGGATCACGATCAGGCCGTGGCGATGACCAGTCACGCCACGCACTTGGTCGCCGCGGCGCTGGCAGCGGCCACACCGGCCCGCGCGCTGCCCCTGGCGGCCAGCGGCTGGCAGGACACGACGCGGATCGCCGCCGGCGACCCGCAGCTGTGGGTGCAGATCCTCCTGACCAACCGCCCGGAGGTGCTCAAATCGCTCGGCCAGTTCGAGAAATCGCTCGCAACGTTTCGGGCGGCCTTAGCGCGTGGCGACGCCACGCGTCTCCTACAACTCTTGGATGCAGGAAAACAGACACGTGACTCTGTGGGAAGTTGACATCTACCCGGTCGAGGGTGAACGGGACCTGGCCGCCGAATCGATCGCCACGGGCGCTGCGGACCTGGGCCTGGCCCACGCGCTGCCGGTCGCCACCGCGCGCGGGTATCTGCTGGAAGGACCGTTGGCGGAAGCGGACGTGCGCCGCCTGGCGCGCGAGCTGCTGGCGGACGAGGCCGTCGAGCGGACCGTCGTTGGCCAACTCGGCGACGAGGTGCTCCAGACGCCCCCGGAGGGGACCTCCCTGTGCGTGCACGTGCTGCCCAAGCCGGGGGTCATGGACCCCGTGGCGCTGAGCGCCGAAAGTGCGATTGCGGACTTCGGCATTCCGGTCCGCCGCGTCCGCACGCTCAAGAAAATCTGGTTGCCTGCGCTCGAGCCGCCCCGGCTCCAGGCGCTCTGCAGCAAAGTGCTGGCTAACGACTCGGTGGAACAGGTCCTGGTCGGGCCGCTGGAATTCCGGCGGTTGGATGTGGGTGAACCCTACGAGTTCCAGCTGGTCCGGGTACCCATCCGCGGGCTGGATGACGCCGCGCTGGAGCAGTTGAGCCGCACCGGCCAGCTGTATCTGAACCTGGCCGAGATGCAGACGATCCAGCGGTATTTCCGCCAGCTGGATCGCGATCCGACCGACGTGGAGTTGGAGACGGTGGCGCAGACCTGGAGTGAACACTGCAGCCACAAGACGCTGGCCGGGCGGATTGCCTATCGCGACGAGACAGGCGTGCGGCAGTTCGACAACATGCTCAAGGAGACGATCTTCGCGGCCACTCAGCAGATCCGGCGCGAGCTGGGCGCCGACGACTGGTGCGTGAGCGTGTTCGAAGACAACGCGGGAGTCGTCCGCTTCGACGAGCAGATGAACGTGGTCTTCAAGGTCGAGACGCACAACCATCCGTCAGCGCTCGAGCCGTACGGCGGCGCCAACACGGGCATTGGCGGGGTGATCCGCGATCCGCTTGGCACCGGGCTGGGGGCCAAGCCGGTGTGCAACACCGACGTGTTTTGTTTTGCGCCCCCCGACACGCCGCTCGAGCAGCTTCCGCCCGGCGTGCTGCATCCCCGCCGAGTGATGCAGGGCGTGGTGGCCGGCGTGCGGGACTACGGCAACCGGATGGGCATTCCGACCATCAACGGCGCGATCTACTTCGATCCGCGTTATCTCGGCAACCCGCTGGTGTTCTGCGGCACGGCGGGCATGCTGCCGTGCGACAAGTCGCGGAAGAATCCACTGGCCGGCGACTACATCGTCGCGATCGGCGGCCGCACTGGTCGCGACGGCATCCACGGTGCCACGTTCAGCTCGGCGGAACTCACCAGCGAGAGTGAGACGATCTCCGGAGGGGCCGTGCAGATCGGCAATCCGATCACCGAGAAGATGCTGCTGGATGTCGTGCTGGTGGCACGTGACCAGGGTCTGTATAACGCGATCACCGACTGCGGCGCCGGCGGGTTTTCCAGCGCGGTGGGCGAGATGGGGGAACACATCGGCGCCGAAGTCGCGTTGGAAACCGCGCCGCTGAAATACGACGGCCTGTCGTACACGGAAATCTGGATCTCCGAGGCCCAGGAGCGGATGGTGCTGTCCGTGTCACCGCACCAGTGGGAGGCCTTCAAGAGCCTGTGCGATGCGGAGGGGGTGGAGGCG
>DAISIS010000150.1:0-11310 GCA_036821925.1 Pirellulaceae bacterium | reverse complement strand
CAATGGCGTCTTCATCCCCCGTCCGAGCATTTACTAGATGGCCTGCCCAATAGCTTGGCCGCCCAGTATAATGACCCACTTCGGCAGACAGTGAGTGTGGCTGGGACTGGACGGTGGATGGATATGACTGACGAAGACAAGGCTGACGAAGACAAGGCTGACGAGAACAAGGCTGACGAGAACAAGGCTGACGAGAACAAGGCCAACGAAGACAAGCCCAATCGCGGTGATCGACGAAGTCGCTGGAACATGATCGCCTCGCTGCTGGGCGCGGTGGTTCCTCAGGAGCCGGAGCAGCCGAGCGCAGGCGATGCCGCAGCTGACGAGGCCGCGCCGGGGCCGGTACCGGCCGAGAGTGCGCCGCCCCCACCCCCATCGCAGCCGAAACCCAAACGCGCGCGGCGGGAACGGCAGGCCAGCGACTGGAGTGCGTTGTGCGGCGAGCTGGGCATTGCCGTGCCGACGCCGCCCGAGGTTCCCAGTGTGACGCCCGCGCCGGCGTCCTGTGAACCGGTGCCGAGCGAACCGCTGCCGGCGTGGTCGGCCGGTGACAGCCACCCGGACCGAGACGTGATGCCGCCGCGTGTCGACGCGGACGCCGCGCCGGAGGACGATGTGGTGGACGCCGCACCGGCAGCTGCCTGGGCGTTTGGCGCGGAGCCGGGTGAGGTGGAGGAGTCCGCGGAGACGGAGGAGTCCGAGCGCGACAGCCGCAGAGTGGCCGGTAAGGCCTCCGAGGAACGAGTCAGCCGCGGCAGCAGACGCCGCCGTCGCCGCCGTCGCCCCGAGCCGGCGGAACGTGATGAGTCGCCCGCCGACGGACCCCTTTCGAACGCGGGCGACGAACCGCCGGATGACCTGGACGCCGCGACGACGTTCGACGCCGACGAAGCCGCGGACGCTGATGCGACAGACGAAGCGGTGCGTCCCGAGCGGGGACGCCGCGCGCGCCGCCGGCGGCGCCCTGCCGCGCGCCGCGATGTAACGTCTTTTGAGGACGACGAGGCGGACGAACCGGAGGCGGTGACGGCCCCGACCGGTCCGGTGGAAGACGACGAAGTCGACGATGACATCCGGGACGACGACGACAGCGACGATGACATCCGGGATGACGACGACAGCGACGATGACAGCGACGACGACATCGCGGACGACGACGAGGAGCAGGAATCCGGCCGGGAGGGCCGAGCCGACCGGCCGGGCCGCGGCGAAGGGACGGGGCGTGGCAAGCACAAAAAGATCCCGACCTGGGAAGAAGCCATCTCCGTGATTGTGACCACCAACCTGGACTCGCGGCGCCGCGAGGGAAACGGCCGGAACCGGCCCCGCGGACCCCGCCGGCGCGGACGTGGCTCCAGCGACCGGAGCTGATCGCCCGGCTGGCTACTTGATGGCAATCGCTTCCTGCAGCGGCCGCAGGATCTGCTCGGCGATACAGTCGCCGACCAGCCGGCGGCAGACGGCCGCCAGCCGCTGCATGACGTCAATGTACGTTTCGCCGGGATCCAGTCCCCCGTAGCGGCGCGCGGTCAGGTAGACGCTCAACTGCTCGTCCGGGTAGTCCCCCGTACGCACATGATAAGCGCTCGTGCGGGTCTCGAAGCTCAGGCGGCACTGCACGCGGCAGTCGTCGTCCAGCGCCAGCTGCAGCGACGGCTCGTGCCCGACAATGGAGGCCCCGGGGATCTCGGTCAGCCGCTCGAAAGCCGGCACCACCCCCAACGCCTCCGCCAGCAGCTGGTTGTGGTTGCCCCGATAGGTGAAATCGAACCCGAACATCACGTTGAGCGACTCGCAGTCGAGCGGCGTGACGGTCAACGCGTAGGGGACGATGTCCAAGATGCGCGCATGCTGCTGCAGCGCCTCATCCACGGACGGGGGATTGACGTGGCCGGAGCACACGCGCCGCAGTTCCACCGTCGTCCACCGGTAACTCCCCCGGTCCTTCTCCTCCTCCAGCACGTATTCGCCGCGCTCACGCGAGTAGAAATTCCGCATCTTCGGGTAGATTCGCTGAACCTGCTCAAAGAAATGCAGGACGCTCTCGCGATTCTGCGGGAGGTCCATTTCCGTGTTCAGATTCATGTTGACGTAGTAGTCATCGCTCAGCGTGTCGAGAGGACACATCGGCATGGCTCCTTAGTTCCATCGGCTGGCACGTCCCGGGACCGCCCATCCGACTTGCGCGGCTTGCTCCAGCTCAGTATAGGGTCCCCGTATTCGGGCTGTCAAAGAGGGCAACCGCGGCGGGGCCTGACGATGCCGGCCGCCCGACCGGTTGTGACTGTGCTGTGCGTTGCGGTGCGGGTGCCGGTCGTGCGCGGCGTGACGGCCGGTGTGCGCCACCCGCGTAGTGCGGCCCGGCCCCGCGTGCTATGCTCAGCGTGGAGGATCCAGAACCATGACGCGAGTGGGGTCGCCGGTGCCGGCGCTGCGGGCGGCCGTGTTTCCCAGCAACCTCGGCTGGATGGCTGTCGTCTGGCACGAGCGGCGGGTGCATCAGATCGCGTTCGGTCATCCGCGCCGCCAGGCGGCACTCGCCGCGGTCGGCCGGCAGGCGGCCGCTGGCCATAGGCTGGAATCGACCCAGCAGAATCTCGTCGAACGGCTCCAGGCACTGGCCGCCGGCACCCCCGACGATTTCCTGGATGTGGAACTGGACCTGTGCGACCGGACGGCGTTTCAGCGCGAGGTGCTCGAACAGTGCCGGCGGATTCCACGCGGGCAGCTGTCCACCTACAGCCAGCTGGCAGCGCGGGCCGGCTACCCGGGCGCCGCGCGTGCGGTCGGCAACGTCATGGCTGCCAATCGCGTGCCGCTCATCGTGCCCTGTCACCGAGTAGTGGGGGCCGGTGGCAAGCTGGGTGGCTTTTCCGCCCCGCAAGGCCTGGACATGAAACGGCAACTGCTGCAGCTGGAAGGTGCGCTCCTCCGGGGTTCCTAATCCGCGTGCGACTTGTTAGGATACTGGGGTCGTGCGGAGAGTGACCGGACAACGGCCTGTCGCGACGACACGCGTGCGCCCTTAGCTCAATTGGATAGAGCGTCGGCCTACGGAGCCGAAGGTTACAGGTTCGACTCCTGTAGGGCGTACTCCTCACAGCGTGGCAGATATTTTTTCTCGGAGTGTGTCCTGGAGCGGGGCACACTTCTCTTTTTGGGCGCCCCGGTGCTGCGGGTGCGCCGCGGCACCTCCCAAGCCGTCCGCCGCTTGTGCGACGGGCGATTGCATCGCGCCCGGGCGTGTGACAGGATAACAGCAGGTCCATTGTCCAGGAGGTCACGCTCATGAAACGACGTCAAGCGCTCCAGACGCTCGGCGCGGCGGTGCTCGGGTGGCCGCTCGCGGCGCAGTGCGCGCGGGCCGGGTCGGCCGGTTCCCGCAAGATCCTGTTTTTCAGCCGGAGTGTGTTGTTCGAGCATTCGGTTGTGCACCGGGAGGGGGACGAGTTGTCGTTCGGCGAGCGGACGTTCACCCGGCTGGCCCGGCAGCTCGACTGTGAGGTTGAGTGCACCAAGGACGGGCGGGTCTTCGACGGCGATCTGAGCCAATACGCGGCCGTGGTGTCGTACACCTGCGGCTCGCCGGATGACCTGATGAAACCGGAGAGTCTGGACCACAGTCCCCCGATCACGCAGACCGGCTGGAAGAACCTGGATGCGGCAGTGCGCGGTGGCCTGCCATTCGCCGCCATCCATCCCGGGATCTGGCTGCTGCCGGGAGCCGCCGGCGCCGACTGCCTGGGACACGGCCTGCAGCAGCCAGCGCAAATCCGCGTGGTCTCGCCCCGGTTCCCAGGCGCGGAGAAGCTGGGGGATGCGTTCACGATGGTTGAGGAGTGGTTCTCGCTGGTCCGCTTCGCGGACGACCTGCACGTGATTCTGGTGCAGGACTGCGCCGGGATGAGCATCGCTGCCGAGGTCGATCGCCGCTGCTACGATCGTCCGCCGTTTCCCGCGACCTGGGCCCGTATGCACGGCCAGGGGCGTGTCTTCTACACGTCCCTGGGTCATCGTGAAGATGTGTGGTGGAGCGAGATCTTCACACAGGTCGTCTCGGGCGGGCTGTCCTGGGTGCTCGGCCGGCTGGATGCCGACATCACGCCCAACATCACTCAGGTGGCACCCCAGGCGAACGAGTTTCCCCGCACATAAGACACACCTACAGGAGAATGTCAGATGACCAGTTCCACGCATGCCGTGGTGTCCCCGGCGACCTCTACGTCAGCTCCACGCTGGACGCGGCGGCAGATGCTCAAACGCTCTGCGGCGGCGGCCAGCGTGTGGGCCGTGCCGTATCTTGTTCCCGCCAGCGCCCTGGGCCGCAACGGCCGGGCGGCGCCGAGCGAACGCATTGTGTTGGGTGGCATCGGGCTCGGTGGTCGTGGCCGCGCCGTGCTGAGCGAGATGCTGGCCGAACCGGACGTGCAGTTCCGGGCCATCTGTGACATCAACCGCAGCCGGGGCGAGATCGTCAAGAACCTGGTGGACACGACCTACGGCAACTCGGATTGCGCCATATCCCGCGACATGCGCGAGTACCTGGCTGAACGTACCGATATCGACGCCGTCCTGATCGCGACGGGAGACCGCTGGCATGCGTTGGCGTCCATCCTGGCCATGCGGGCCGGCAAGGACGTGTACTGCGAGAAGCCTTCGTCCATGACGATCGCCGAAGGGCGGATCGTGGCGGATACCGCCCGGGAACACCAGCGCGTCTATCAGACGGGCACGCAGGGCTTGAGCGCCCCGAGCCGGGTGTTCGGCATTGAGTTGGCCAGCTCCGGCCGGCTCGGCCAGCTGCACACGGCGTACGCCCAGATCGCCCCCTGGGGCGACGCCCTCATGCGGCGCGACTGGCTCCCCTCCCAGCCCGAGCCGCCGAAAGCGGAACTCGACTGGGACGCCTGGCTGGGCCCGTGCCCCTGGCGCCCCTATAACGCGGCCTACGTCCAAGGCGAATGGCGCAATCACTACGACTTCCACACCAGCTGTATCGGCGAATGGGGCGCGCACACCATCATGCAGGTCCAGGCCGGCATCAACGCCCGGGAGACCGCCGCGATTGCTTACGAGTATGTCGCGGCACCCACCGGCGATGGCCTGGTCGCGCATTATGCCAACGGCGTGAAGCTGATCCTGTCGCTGAACCAGGAATTCTGGGGTGGCGTCTCGGGCCAGCGATTCGACGGCACCGACGGCTGGATCGCCAATAGCGGCATGGACCACTCGACGTCGGCCGCCTCCTCGCCGGCTCTGCTCAACGAGATCGACAAGGTGCTCGACGCGTACACGGCCCGCACCGGGCGACCGTTGAACCACAACCGTGACTTCCTCGACTGCGTCAAGTCACGCCGCCAGACGGTGGCCTATCCGGAGGCGATGCATCGCGCCATGACCACCGTGCACGCCGCCAATATCTGCATGTGGCTCCAGCGCAACCTGACCTACGATCCGGTCCAGGAGGAGTTCGTCAACGATGCCGAGGCCAATGCGCTGCGGGCCCGCGTCATGCGCGCGCCCTGGACGGCGTAGGAGTCGGCCCGGCGGCCGCCGGCCGCCGGCAGACATCCCACGCGGGACTTGTCGCCGCGATACCCGCAATCCACAATCAAGAGGGATCGGCTGGCGTTGGAGATCGTCCGACACTGGGGAAGTGGCAGGGTATGCGCAAACGCAGGGGACAACAGCGACCGCCGCAGGGCGAGACGCCGGTACCCGCGCCGGCTGCAGACCGGCAGCGTCCGGGATGGCGCACGGCGATCGGAGTGCTGGTGGTGGCCGCCGCGATTGCGGTGATTGCCGACTGGTTCCGGGCGGATGCGACGGACGATCCGCAGCCGGTTGCGCCGGACGAGACGTCGGCGGTGGCACGCGCGGTGGTGCCGGATGAGCCGCCGCCGCTGGCGATCGACTTCGAGTACTCGCCTTCCCAGACTCATGCGGATCTGACGGCGGCGATGGCACGGATTGCGGACCGGCTGGCCGCCACGTTTCCCGATGACCCCCTGGCCTACGATCTGCAGGGGCGGGTGTATACCTACCTGGGAAAGTCCGCCGAGGCGGCGCGGGCGTGGCAACGCTGTCTGGAGGTGGAACCGGATCGGCCCGACGCGTGCACCGGACTGGCGAAGCTGGCGATCAAGAGCGGTGACGACGCGGCGGCCGAACCGCTGCTGCGCAAAGCCCTGGCGGTGGACGATTCGCTGCGCGACACGGTCCAGCAGTTGGCCGAGTTGCTGACACGCAGCAACCGCGCCGACGAGGCTGTGGAGATCCTCACACGCTACGTGCAGCGCAATCCGACGGCGGCCGACAGCCTGCTGACGCTGGCCCAGACCCAACTGCAGCTGGGAAACCTGGACGCCGCGCGGCAGCATTTCGAAGCCGTGGTGGCGCTGCGCCCGACGATGCACGAAGCCTTTCTGGGACTGGGCACGGTGCTGACCCGTCAGGGGCAGCGCGAGGAGGGACGCAAGCACCTGGAAACCGCCCGCGCGTTGCGGGCCGAGAAACCGGCCCGCCCCGCGGATCTGAGCGCAGCGGAGTTCGACATGCTGCAGACGCGCGTGAGCTGTGCGAGTTCGGTCCTGTACGCGGCCCAGGTGTACCAGCGTCACGGACAGCTGCCGGCGGCCGAGCATCTGGCCCGCCAGGCCATGGCCATGGACCCCAAGAGCCTGCCCAGCCGCCTGCTCCTCATCTCGCTCTATCGCGAGATGCAAGATGTGCCCCGAGCGATCCAGGTCTGTGAGGATACTGTCGCGGCCGACCCGCAGAACCCGGATCTGATCTGGGAACTGGGGGTGCTGAACTTCCAGACCGGGCGCTTCGAGGCGGCCGAGTCGGCGCTGCGGAAGGTGCTGCAATTGGCGCCGGATCAGGCGCGCGGCTATGAGGGCCTGGCCGAACTGTTCCTGCAAAGTGGGCGCTGGGACGGCGAGGCGATTCGGCTGGCGCGCGAAGCTGTCCGCCTGAACCCGGCCGCCCAGAACTACGTGCTGCTGGGCCGGCTGTGTGCCATGTCCGGAGACTTCGACGCCGCGCAGGTGGCCCTCGACGAGGCGATCGAGCGGGAGCCGGACAACGGGTTCTACCGCCAACTGCGGGAGGAGCTGCCGGCGCTCGAACGCGGCAGGCGGGCGAAGCAGGATTGACGGGACCACTACAATAGCAACCTACGGCGACGCATCTGTCCGGCGTGACGCGTGCCAGCCGCCCCCCGCACGCGGGCCGGCACGCGCGTCGGATGTGCCTGGGAAAGGACCGGTTGTGCCTGCACGCAAGAACGATCTGATAAGCCTGCCGCCGCACGCTGCCACACGGTGTGTGGCCGCCGCGGCCCTCTGCGGCGTTCTGCTCCTGCCGACGCTCCCGGCCGCCCGCGGCGCCGACAGCCCCATCGTGCTGCAGGATGTCACGCAGGAATCGGGGGTCCAGTTCCGGCACAGCGACGGCAGCCGGGGCGAGTATCACATCGTCGAGTACGTCAGTGCGGGGCTGGCACTGTTTGACTACGACGGCGACGGCTGGATCGATATCTACTTCCTCAACGGGGCGCCCTTCGGTGCGGAACCCGGCACACCGCTCCCGCAAGATGCCCTCTACCGCAACCTGGGCGGCTGGCGCTTCGTCGATGTGACACAGCAGGCCGGGCTGGGAGACACGCGGCACGGGCTGGGCGTGACCGCCGCCGACTACAACAACGACGGACACCAGGACCTGTACCTCAACAACGGCGGCCCGAACGTGCTGTACCAGAATCAGGGGGATGGCACCTTCCTGGACATCACGGCCCGGGCGGGGGTCGAAAACGGCCAGCGGGTCGGCGCCTTTGCCTGCTTCCTGGACGCCGATCGCGACGGACTGCTCGACCTGTTTGTTTCGAACTACGTGAAGTTCTCGTTGGACAAGCACCGCCACACCACGCTGCGCGGCATCTCTGTGTACCCCTCGCCGCTGGCCTACGAGCCGGACACAAACACGTTCTACCGCAACAACGGCGACGGGGCCTTCGCCGATGCCACGGACAGTTCGGGGATCGGCGCGTACGCGGGTACGGGCATGGGGGGCGTCTGCGGCGATTACGATGGAGACGGCGACACGGACATCTTCGTGTGCAACGACATGACCCCCAACTTCCTGTTCGAAAACAATGGGTCCGGCGTGTTCACGGACGTCGCGCTGTTCCAGGGAACCGCCTTCGATGTGACAGGGCGCGCGCAGGGCAGCATGGGGGTGGACTGTGGCGACTACGATAACGACGGCTGGCTGGACTTCCTGCAGACCTGTTTTCAGGATGAGATGCCGGTCCTCTTCCGCAACTCCGGGCACGGGTACTTTGACGACGTGAGTCGCTTGACCGGCGTGGGTGCCGCAGCCGTCCGCAAGGTGACGTGGGGTGTGGGCCTGGTCGACTTCGATAACGACGGGAATCGGGATATCTACATCGCCACAGGACACCTGGAAGACAACGTGGCGCTGAAGGATGACACGATCCAGTATGAAACCCAGAACATCCTGTTGCGCAATACGGGCGATGGCCGATTCGTCGACGTGTCATCGCGGAGCGGACCTGGCATGCTGCTCAAACGCTGTAGCCGCGGGGCCGGCTTCGACGACCTGGACAACGATGGCGATATCGACGTCGTCGTACTTAACTCGCGCCGAGAGCCTACAATCCTGCGCAATGACTCGCCCCGCGGTCACCATTGGCTGCAGGTCCGCCTGATCGGTACCCAGACCAGCCGCGATGGCGTCGGAGCACGCGTCAAGGTGACGGCAGGTGACCTGATCCAGATCGATGAGGTGCACAGCGGGCGCGGATACCAGGGCCATAGCGGCATGCGGCTCCACTTCGGCCTGGGACGCCACGACCAGATCGACCGTATCGACGTCGATTGGATTGGCGGCCAGAGCGAAGCCTTCTACCACGTCAAGGTGGACCAACTGGTGACGCTCATGCAGGGAACCGGCCAGCGTCCAGCAAGCAGGTAACCGTGGATTCTTGTATTCTTGCGTGATAGCTTGCGTCCGGTACATTGTGGGGATAACTTAGTGGCGTTCTGAGTCTCGAACCGGCGTGGATGCATACAGTTCTGTATTCGGGGGGTATGGACACGTCGCGGCGTCGGACTCGTGTTGTACCTTTCTCACAAGGAATTGCAGACGATGAAGACTTGGG
Organism: Pirellulaceae bacterium; assembly: GCA_036821925.1. Classification (GTDB taxonomy): domain Bacteria; phylum Planctomycetota; class Planctomycetia; order Pirellulales; family Pirellulaceae; genus JAAYDI01. Next base: position 2,126 of record DAISIS010000150.1, on the reverse strand, counting down.
TGAAGCGAACTGTGGTGGCACTGATGCTGTTCGGGTTCGTGGCCTCGGTACCTCTGACGGTGGGTTGCCAGTCGAGGGACGAGCGGAACAAGGCCAAGCCGGGTTTCAAGCACGAGAACGTGGATCCGAGGAACGTGAAGATGGGTCCGCTTCCGGGGGGCGGTGCACCGGAAGCGCCGAAGCAGCCGTGAGATAGGGCCTGATAACGGTGGCGTTTTCAGGCGTCTGGCGGCCATCAGACAGCGGATGAGTGAGCGTCCCGCTCGGCCGGCATTTCGATCGGTCGGGGGCGGGGCAGGCGGCCAGAACGACGTGGGCAAGCAGGGCGGGAGTCAGGCTCCCGCCCGTCTTTTTGGGAGTTTTTTGGAGCCGTGCTGCGGACGCGGCCGGTTTCGCAAGAAACCGCTTGCATTTTGAAGGTGTTGGCGGTAGGGTACAGGGGTTGTATCTCGCCACCTGCTCGTGCAACAGGGCTGCGGTGAGGACCAGTGAAGTGATCAGTTCTTGTTCATCCGATACCTTGGGTTGGGGGAGGTCTGGTTCCGAGCCACCGAGAAGAGGCTGGCTGCAAGTGATGGAGGAGAGGTCGATAGAACGTTCCGGTGAGTGTAGTGCTGAGCCGGACGAACGCGAGTGAGACGCGTTGAAGCACTTTTGGTTTGTCATTTTTTCCCTTTTTTCCTCTTGTGTTGGAGGTGGCCCATATGGACCGCAAGATTCGGCGCGGTTTCACGTTAGTGGAACTGCTCGTGGTGATCGCCATTATTGGTGTTCTCGTTGCTCTGCTGCTGCCTGCTGTACAGGCGGCGCGCGAAGCCGCACGTCGTATGTCGTGCTCGAACAATGCCAAGCAAATCGGCTTGGCCCTGCACAACTACCATGACGTGCATAAGAAGATCCCCAAGATCATTTGGGGCTATCCCGATATACCGGCGGACCAGAATGGTGGGTTGTTGCCGCAGGCCTACCATCACACATGGCTCACCGGTTTGCTGCCGTTCATGGAACAGCAGAACCTGTACGACCGGATCAACTTCCGGCTCTGGGCTTGGGGGCAACCGCACATCGGTACGCTGGTGCCCGGACTGAGGTGCCCGTCGGACAATTCGTTTTCGAGTTCGGCGGAAACGCACGGCATTGCCTGGACCAACTACGCAGGCAGTGAAGGCTATCACTGGTGGACGACGTGTTTTTTGGGGGCCCCCCCGTTGCCGCGCCGCTCGGGCGATGTGTCGGGTCTGTTTACAGTCGGCACGAAATGGCGGTCGTTGGCCAGCATCTTGGACGGGACTTCCAACACGGTGGTCATCGCCGAGAAGGATTCCTACGGCTACTACGGCGGTCCGTTCAACACGAGCGGCACGGGTGCCCGCCAAACGAATCTTGCTTATGCGACGTTCTGCTCCGCCTTCGTCGCTACATGCACCAATGGTTGGGGTTCGGGCGAAGGTGGAGCAACTCGTTTCGCCGACGTCGACAACTCCGGGGCGAAGGGCGGCGGCTATTTCCGCAGCTCGCCAAATTCCTTCACGCCGACCTACTTGACGGCATGGGGGATTAATACGGAGTGGCCAGGGGCCAGCAGCCTGCACGCGGGTGACGTGGTGATGTGCATCAAGGGTGACGGCAGCGTGGCCCCGGTGAGCGACACCATCACTTGGGGCCTGTGGCTCGCCCTGAACGGTATCGCGGACGGCAACATGTCCGCCATTCCGGATTAGGCCGGCGGTCACCGCTCCAGCTGCATCTGCAGCCGGGACGGTTCCGTATGACCACGGTTCACAAAAACCGCCACTTCTGGGGCGGGAGGTAGACTCCCGTCCCTTTTCTCGTTTCTTGACGGCCTGCTGCGTCCGTCATCTGGCCCGATTCTGCGGAATCGGTGCCTGAAATCCAGAAACGCATGCGCAGGCTGTTTGCATCCCCACCAGTATCTGGATACGCTGGAGATGACCATATGGTATATTGCATACCAGCAGGATGGGGGTGGTGGTTGCTGCTAAGAGCGAGCCCTGCCCCGGATTTCGCCGGAACAATGTGTGAAGGGAATCACGAGAGGTGGCATCGCTTGTGGCGGGGGAAGGACGTCTGCCTGGCCCGGTAACAGTGATGATACCAACTGGGTC
>DAISIS010000149.1:0-11336 GCA_036821925.1 Pirellulaceae bacterium | reverse complement strand
CGGCCTGTCGAATGAAGCAGCCGCCCGACGCCGCCCAACACAATACCCGCCATGTGAGGTCTCCAGTGCGCCGAACTGCAGCAGATCCTACTGCGTACCTGGCGGTCTTCGCCCGGAGGGGCACGCCGCTGTGGTTCCGCGCCGGGTGCTGGGCCGGACTACTGCTGGTCAGCGCGCTGGCGTGCGGCGCCGAAGACGGCCTGATCGCATCGCCGGAAGCCGGCTGGCCGCAGTGGCGCGGCCCACGCCGGGACGGCATCTCCCTGGAAGCGGGGCTCCTGCCGGCCTGGCCCGCCGGCGGACCGCGTCTGCTGTGGCAGCAGACCGGATTGGGCACAGGCTGGTCCTCGCCGATCCTCGTCGGCGAGCGCCTGTATATCACCGGGGACATCGGCGCGGAACTGGTCATCTCCGCATTCGATCGCGACGGCCAGCTGCTGTGGCGGACGCCCAATGGCAGCTCCTGGACCGGCTCGTACCCCGGGGCACGCGCTACATGCTGCTATTCGCAGGGGCGACTGTATCACCTCAATGCACATGGCCGGCTCGCCTGCCTGGATGCGAAGGACGGCACGCTCGTGTGGGCCGTGGACATTCTGGAGCGATTTGAAGCCAGCAACATCACGTGGGCGTTGAGTGAGTGTCTGCTGGTCGACGGTCCGCACGTGATCGTGACGCCCGGTGGTGCGCGGGCGTTGATGGCCGCGTTGGACAAACGCACGGGCGAGACGGTCTGGGCCACGCCGCCGCTGTCCGGAGCGAGCACCTCGCACAGCTCGCCCGTGCTGTTGTCGTGGCGCGGCCGCCGCCTGATTGCCTGCTGTTCGTCAGCGCACGGATTCTGCGTCGACGCCGACGACGGCACGCTGCTCTGGACTGTGCCGCTCAAGAACCAGTTCGGTGTCAATGCCGCGACGCCCATCTACGGTGCGGGAGCGGTCTTCTTCGTGACCCCGGACACGGAGAAAGGGCGCCTGTACCGGCTGCGCGAAGACGGGCCGGGCTGCACCGTCGATGAGGTCTGGCAGTCGCCACTCGACACCGTGACCGGCAGCGGTGTGCTGGTGGACGGAACGCTCTACGCCGCCGGTTACCGCCGCAACAAATGGTGGATGGCGCTCGACTGGCGCACGGGCGAAACCACCGCCACCCTGAAGGCACTCACCACCGGCGCCGCGATCTACGCCGACGGGCGGCTCTACTGCCTGGACGAGAAAGGGAAGGCCGGCTTGATTGCGCCGGAGCCCGGCGGTCTGAAGCTGGTGGGTCAGTTCCAACTGGTCGCGGATCGAGTCAACGATGCGTGGGCCCACCCGGTGTTGCTGGACCGGCGACTGTACCTGCGTTACCACGACACGCTGTGGTGCTATGATGTAGCTGCTGCAGACGGGTCGCCAGACCCGGCACGATGACGCGTCGTTTACGATCTGGAGATGGCCTCGGTCATGCGCGAAACACGCCCCCTTCCCGCCAGGTCTTCCTCGCGTCGAGAATCCCCCGGGCAGGAAGTCACGTGGGACGCGGCCCTGCAGTCCCCGGTGCGTCTGGGACCGGACAAGTACAAGCATGAATCCGGGCCGTTTCCGACACCTCCTGTGGCAATGCCCGGGATGTACGAGTTCACCTGGCATCACTTTCACCTGGCATCACTTTCACCTGGCATCACTCTGAGGAGAACCGACGTGGACCACAACACTGACCGGCTGCTCACCCGCCGCAACCTGATCTCAGCCACGCTCGGAGCGACGGGCATGGCCGCACTGACCGCTGCGCCGGCCACCGCCGCTGCGCCGCGCGCCAATGGACTGGAAGGCAAGAAGGTCCTAGTCGCCATCGGCGATTTCAGCGAAGGGCTGGAAACCTACTACATGATCTACCGGCTGATCGAAGAGGGGGTCAAACCGGTCGTCGCAGCCGCCAAGGCCAAGCTGCTCCAGATGGTCGTGCACGATTTCGACCCGCAGTACTCCAACTACACCGAGAAACTCGGCTACTACATTCAGACCGACATCGCGTACGAAGACGTGCAGGCGGCCGACTTCGACGGGCTGCTCGTACCCGGCGGGCGTGGCGCGGAAGAGGCGCGGCAATACGAGTCGGCGCTGAACGTGACCCGGCACTTCCTGGACCACAAGCTGCCGGTGGGCGCCATGTGCCATGGGCCACAACTGCTTTACACCGCCCGCTCCATGAAGGGGCGTCGGATGACCGCGTCTCCCGGCATTCGCTTCGACTTGGAGGCCGTGGGAGCCACCTTTGTCGACGAACCGGTCGTGGTCGACGGACCACTCGTCACGTCGCGCGGCTGGCCCGACCTCCCCTACTTCATGCCGAAGTTCCTGGAAGTGCTCGCCCAGGCCTGACCGGCCGCGTGGACGCCCCGCCGCTTGGCCGCCCCGTCCCTTGGGCGCGGGCGGCCTCGGGCTTCGGTCACCCCGCGCCGCTCAATACTCCCGATCGGTCACCAGTCCCGGCTGGGGGACCGGATACTTGCCATCCGGTCCCGGCATGAGCGGGGAGGGGGAGTCGAGTGTGAGCGTGTCGACCCCCAGCGCCAGGTCATGCGGGTGCTGGAGCATTTCGTCGTACGTCACCACCTGTCCCGTGTGCGCGGCCATGCGTCCCATGGAACTCACCAGACTCGCCTCCGCGCCGCGCTGCGCCTCGTTGTACGGCTGGTCCTGGCGGATGGCCAGCAGCAGGTCTTCCCACTCGATATCGTACGGATTCGGTTCGTGGTCGGTGAACTTCCAGATCACCTGCGCGGGTGCAATGCTCTGCTGCCGGTAGATCGCACTGTAGGACGGCATCCCCGCGTTCAAGGAGATGATGGCCTGCCGCTGGCTGCCGTGCACGTAGCTGCCGAACTGGTCGTAGCAGCCGCCGATACAGCGCCCGTAGAGAAACAGCTTGGTGCCGTCGTCGAACGTGTACTCCACCGAGTAGTTGTCGAAGTTCTGGTCGACGTAGTTGCCACGATAGTGACGGCCGCCGCACGCCTGGGCTTCCACCGGCCACGATCCCTTCATCCAGCAGCACTCATCGATGTTGTGGATGTAGAAATCGCTGTAGCACCCGCCGCTGGCCCAGATGTAGCTGTGGAAGTTCCGGATCTGGTACATCAGGTCGGAGATGCCAGCCGGCTTGGGCTCGGACAGAAACGAACCGAGCGGGCCGTGCATACGATAGGCGCGCAGCGTGATGATGTCGCCGATCTCACCTGCCTGGATACGGTCGTGCAGCGCCCGCCGCGCACGGCAGTGCCGCCACATCAGACCCACTCCCACCTTGAGATTCTTCTGCACCGAGGCTTCGGCCAGCGCGAGCATCCGCCGGGTGGACGGGCCGTCGACCGTCACCGGCTTCTCCATGAAGACATGGAGCCCTTTTTCGATGGCGTAGGCGAAGTGGACCCCGCGAAAGGCCGGCGGCGTGGCGAAGATCGCGATGTCCCCCGGCGCCAGACAGTCCATCGCCTGCTTGTAACCATCGAACCCCACAAACCTGCGTTCGGCAGGCACGTCCATCCGGTCCTGGAACTGCGCGCTGAGGTTCTCGTAGCTGCTCTTGAGCCGATCGTCAAAGACGTCGGCCATCGCCACCAGCTGGACCGGCCCCCCTTTGGCCGTCAACGCGTTGGCGGCCGCGCCCGTGCCGCGTCCGCCACACCCGATCAGCGCAATGCGAATCGTGTTGTTCTCGCCGGCATGCACTCGCGGGACGGCCAGCCCCACCAGCGCGGAGGCAGCTGCCACCTGCCCAGCATTCTTGAGAAAACTGCGGCGGGATGTCGGGTAAACCAGATTCTTGTTCATGTGGGGCGGTCTCCGAAGTTCAGTCTGGGGATGGGCACAAGCTGGAGTCCGCCACAGAGACCTGCGAGACGCTCCGTGCCGCGCAGGATCTCCCCAGCGGGATGTTCTCCATTATGCCCGCCCCGCTACAATTCTCAATACTGCTGCGACAGCGGACCGCACAGCGGATTGCGCTCGACATGTGGAAGGCTACGGGACTCGAGGGGAGGTTCACAGTGAAACAGCTGCGTTGGATGGTCGTCAGTGCCGTATTGGTGTCTGCCCTGGTCAACGATGTTCGCGCCCAACCGCCTGGGCGAGCGGGCGGGCCCGGCCGGCGCGGGGGTGGTGAGGGGCGTGGCGGCGCCGCCGCGTTCGACGCGCCGCCCCAGGCCAGGAACGACGCCGAACAGAAGGTCCTCGCGGCGCTGGAGGAAATGAGGCGGGGACCCCGCTATGCCAATGTGGCCCCGACCGACGGCCGGCTGCTGCGAATGCTCACCGAATCGATCAACGCCAAGACGGTCGTTGAAATCGGCACCTCCACCGGCGAGTCGGGAACCTGGTTCGCCCTGGCGCTGCGCGCCACCGGCGGCCATCTGTACACGCATGAAATCGACGCCGAACGCGCACAGGTGGCCCGGGAGAACTTCCAGAAGGCGGGCGTCGACGACCTGATCACCATCATCCTGGGCGACGCGCACGAAACCGTCACCCAGCACAAGGATCCGATCGACGTGCTGTTCCTGGATGCCGACAAGGAGGGCTAAATCGATTACCTCGAGAAACTGCTGCCGCTCGTCCGCCCCGGAGGCCTGATCCTGGCTCACAATATGAGCGGCCGGATGGCCGATCCGAAGTACATCCAGGCCATCACGACCAACCCGGATCTCGAAACCCTGCTGCTCCTGCAAGAAGGAGCCGGGATCAGCGTGACCCTGAAGAAACGTTAGCCGTCACACGGCTCGTCGTTCGTCGACCGCCGGCTGGACGTCGAGCGCCTGCTGGCTCCGCAGTTCGTCTTCCTGAGCCATCACCCTCAGCACGCGAACCGCTTCGACCGAATACTCGCAGAACACCCACGTGAACAGCACCGCCAACGTGGCGGCAATCATGATGAACGTGGTTGAGTACATCCCCTCGGCAGTCATGCAACTGCCCTCCAAACCAGTGTGCATCGGGAGCCGGCCGTGGCCCACTCCGCGATAGATCGACTCTCCGAAGTGTAGCGAAAATCGGACCCCGGGCAATATCGCTTTTGGGGTGAGGGGGTGAGCGAGCCGCACAGCGGCCTGGCTGCGCGAGCGGGACTCGTTGCCAGATCGACCCGGCAGCTGGCCACCTGCGGCGCGCTTTTCGCCGCCGGTCTCCAGCTCGCGGGCCGGGCGTGTTAAGATGGAGCTCCCGGGAAACGTTTTCATTCGATCTGTCATACCAAGGGGGATCAGTGCGTCATGGACAGTCAGGACTGCGGGAACCACCCGATCCGTTTGCGTGCCGCGACAGTGCATTCCGTCGCGGGCAGGAGAGAGCCCACTGCCCCGAACCGCGTCGGCAGCCCCGCGCAGGCGGGCGGTGCCGAGCCCGCACCTTGTTGCCGCCGCACCGTACAGCTGCGGCGTATAGCGAGCGCGATCGCGGCCCTGGCAGCGCTGCTGTGGCTCGGTCAAACGTCCACCATCCAAACGCTCTGGGCACAGGAGCCAGCCGGCCCGGCGTGCGGGACGATTGAGATCACGCTAGCGGGTCAGCCGGCCCCGCCGGTCAGTGCGGACGTCGGCGGTTGTGCGCTGATCGCGGCCGCGTCTGGTCCGCAGATCGCCGTGCTGCGTCCGGCGGGCATGTTCAGTGTGTGCCTGCACGCGGGCGAGGAGGTCAGCCTGCTGATGCCGCTGTCGGGACTCGCCGCACCGGCACGCATCCTAGCCGACATGCGGGTGCGGGGCGACGGCGAAGCGGAAGTCAGCTGGACAGCCGGCGACCAGGTGGTGCGGCAGACGGTGCCGGGGGGGGAGCCGTGTGCGATGGCTGTCGAGATGCCGCCAGCGGCTGACCCACAATCGTTGCGGGTGACGATGCGCGGTGTGCGGGGCGAGCTGGCGGTCCGCTGGCAGAGTTGGCGCTGCGTGATCGGCGACCAGACGATCGCCCTGCCGCCGAATTTCGCGGCAGCGGTGGAATCGTTTCCGCCACCGGCGCTGCCCGACCCGCGACCGGCGATCGAGCAGGAGCTGATCGAATGGGACTGGCGATTGCAGGACGGCATTCAGACGGCGCGGGAACCGCGCACGTGGTCTCAGGCACTCGAGCAGGTGCTGCAGCGTGGCGACCAGCTGATCGAGAATCTGCTGCTGGCCTCCTGCCCGCTGGACGATCTGCCGGACCAGTGGGAGCAGCTGCGGGGTGAGTTCCAGGCTTTAGCGGAATCGCCCGACGCGCCCGAGTCGGCCTGGGAAGGACTGTGGCAGCGCGTGCATTGGCTGCGGCGCGAGATGGCGTTGCGCAATCCCGTGTCGGACACCGGGCCGTTGGTGTTCGCCAAGCAGGTGCCGTCCTGTTTCAGCCACCAGTTGACGCAGTACTACGGCATGTGCGCGCGCCCGGGGGGAGGCATCTTTGTGCTGGAAGCGCCCGGGCGCTCCATGCGGACGCGGCAACTGGCCACGCTGCCCGTGGGGAGCTATCAGCATCCGGAGGTGTCCTGGGACGGCCGCCGAGTTTTGTTTGCCTACTGTGAGGCACCGACGGTGCCACCCGACCGCACGACCCACCCGGAACGGGTTTACCACATCTACGCCGTGGGTGCGGACGGTTCCGGACTGCGGCAACTGACTGATGGTCCCTACGATGACTTTTCGCCGCGCGAGCTGCCGGACGGCAAGCTGCTGTTCCTGTCCACGCGCCGTGGCGGTTTTCACCGGTGCGGGGCCGGCCCCTGTCCGGTCTACACACTTGCCCTGGCCAACGCAGACGGCTCCGATCCGCGGCCGATCTCGTACCACGAGACGCACGAGTGGGACCCGGTGGTGCTCAATGACGGCCGCATTCTGTATACGCGCTGGGACTATGTGGATCGGCACGCGGTCCACTACCAGCAGCTCTGGTCCGTTCGGCCGGACGGCACGAACGTGGCCGCGTTCTACGGCAACAACACGCTCAACCCGGTCGGGGTGTGGGAAGCGCGTCCGGTACCGAACTCGGACCAGGTCATGGCGACAGCCGGTGCACATCACGCGATGACGGCCGGTTCGATCATTCTGCTCGACGTGAGCAAGGGCATCGACGGCCTGAATCCGATCACGCGTCTGACGGCGGACGTGCTGTTTCCGGAGAGCGAATCTCCGGTGCAGCACTGGCACGCACCGGCCGGGGTGACCACGCAGCCGCAGGTCCCGGTGGAACAGCGGCGGTGGCCGGGGCACTGCTACCGCACTCCCTACCCCTTGTCGGCCGACTGCTTCCTGGCCGCTTACAGCTACGACGAGCTGGTGGGGGAAGCCGGTGCGAACAAGACCAACATGTTCGGCATTTACCTGGTCGATCGGTTTGGCAATCGGGAGCTCCTGTATCGGGACCTCAGCATCGCCAGTCTCTGGCCGACCCCCTTGCGGCCGCGGGTGCGTCCGCAGGTGCGGCCCAGTGCCATCGACCCTGCCAGTGCGGCGGCCGGGGAGGGGACCTTCTTCATGCAGAACGTGTACGACAGCTGGCCGCACCTGTCGCGCGCGGAGGCGGACCGCATCACGCACCTGCGGATCGTCCAGGTGCTGTTGAAGACGACGCCGCACGCCAACTCGCCGCGGGTGGGCTTCGCAAATGCCTCGCCCGGCAAACAGGTGCTGGGCACCGTGCCGGTCGAGCCGGACGGGTCAGCGTATTTCCGCGCTCCGGCGCGCATCCCGCTCGCCTTCCAGGCCCTCGACGCGCATGGCATGGCGGTACAGACGATGCGCAGCGTGACCTACTTGCAGCCGGGCGAACAGACCAGCTGCGTCGGCTGCCATGAACACCGTTTCACCACGCCGGACGCCACGTCGGTCGCACTGGCTCGCCAGCGCCCGCCGTCGGTCATCACACCCGGTCCCGACGGCTCCAAGCCGCTGAGCTATCCGTTGCTCGTGCAGCCGGTGCTCGACAAGCTGTGCGTCAAGTGCCACAGCGTCCCGGACGCGGGGGGCGGCATCGTGCTGACCGGCGAACCGGCCGGGGAGTTCACGGTTTCGTACAACGCTCTGGCTCCGCTCGTGCCCTATTCGGAATGGAAGGGCACCCCGGCCGACAATGCGGAGCCTCTGACGCACCCCGGCCTGTTCGGGGCGCGGGCGAGCCGGCTCACACAGCTGCTCCGGGAAGGGCATGAGGGCGTGGTGCTCAGTGACGAAGACATGTCACGACTGGTGACATGGATGGACGCCAACGCGCTCTGCTACGGCACCTTTGACCCGGCTGACCAGAAACGCCAGCAACAGGGGGAACAGATCGCCGGACCGGCGCTGGACTAGCGCCCGGGGGGCCTCGCACAGCGACGGGCGGCCTCAGCCTGACGGGACCTGTACGCGCTACGGGTCCTGCAGGTCCTGCGGGCTCGACTCCGGCTCCTCGAGCCACTCCCGCAGGTCCGCGCGGAACGCGGCCAGCTGCTGTTCCTGCTCCGGGCTGAAGGCGCCCTGCGTCTGCCCGTAGGTGTCCATCCAGGCCGCCAGACGCCGCAGGTCCTCGCCCGTCAGGCCGACCTCGCGATGCGCAGCATCCTGGTCCAGGTACTGCAGCAGCTTGCTCTGCCGCGCCGGATTGTCGCCCGGCATCGACGCATCGCGTTCGAAGACCAGTGCCGACAGGTCACCGCCGGCGTATCCGATCAGCGTGTCCCAGGCCTTGCCGGGACTGAGATCCAACTGCGCCGCTGCCGGCTCGGCCGCTCCCGGATGGTGGCACGCGACGCACCGCCGGTCCAGCACCGGTTGGACCAGCCGATCGAAACGGAGCGGCCAGGTCCCTTCCACATCTGGCTGGATTTTCGACGGTCCGCGCGCCATGGCCAGCATGCCTTGTCCCGCTGGGGCGGTGTACCGCGACTCGTGACAGCCGATGCACGACAGCGTCTGCCCCGGCTGCACGTAGGTCAGCGACCGCATGGTTTGGAGCGCGAAGCCGTTGCTGTCGAGCGCCTGAAAGAACACCGACAGACCGGAAGGCAGGCTGAAGTACGCCGATCCGTCCGCTTCGACCGGCACGGTTCCCAGAACGAACTTGCCAGTCTCCTCGTGCGACACACCCAGGCTGGGTGTGTTCATGTGGGGCTGGACCTTCGGCACCACACCGACGATCCGCAGTCGCTTGACCGCGCCGCGCTCGATGCCGGCCAGTCCGTGATAGACATCCTGCAGCACCATGCTGCCCACTTGTTTCCCCTCGGCCTTGACATGTCCCGAGTAGTCCGCGGGCTTCGGCCGCGCCTTGATCGGAATGGGCATCGTGCTGGAAATGGTCGCGTCGCGATGCAGCAACTCGAGGTTGCCGAACCTGTCGGCCAGGTAGATCCCCTGGGCGTTGACCGGATTGCTGTCATCTTCATAGCGCCCGTGTGGCGGCAGCTGGCGGTCGCTCCAGCTGACCAGATAGAAGTCTTCCGACAACGGCCAGGGGTTGGCGTAGTACGCGCCGACGTTCTCCTCGGTCTCCGGGAAGGGGACTTCCGGCGTCAGACGCGTGATGGGCGTCTCCTCTTCGTTCCCTTTGGCCTGATCCAGCAGCACTAGCGAGCCGCCGGTGATCGAGTGGTGGGCTGCCGCCGTGAAGAGGATCTTCTGGGAGTGCGGTATGGAGCGCGGTTCGACGACCGCCTGCGGCCGCACCGTGAAGTTGCCATACACCAGCTGCGCGTTGGTGCCGTCGGGATTCGAGGACCACAGACTGAAGAAATGGCCGTTGAAGCGGTCGATGTAATCCCACCGGCAGTAGAGGATGCGACCGTCGTGCGCGATGGAGGGGGTATATTCAAAGGTCTCGAAGGCAGACAACGGCCGGATGCGCGTGCCGTCCTGGTTCACCGCGTGCAGCGTGAACACCGGCACGGGACGGTAGTCGTCTCCGCCGCATCGCACATAGCTGTCCGGCAGGTCGCCGGCAATAGTCTGCTGCGTATTGGCCGCGCTGGTCTGCAGGAACTGACCCTTACGCGTCGACAGGAACAGCACGTCGCCGGAGGGGAGGTACCGGCCGTCGAAGTCGTCGTACTTGCCGCGCGTCAGTTGCCGATAGGCGCCGGTGGCCAGGTCCATTTCAAACAGGTGGTAGAAGACTGCTTCCGGTACGTGCTGCTTGTCACGTTTGTTGGGCGCATCCGCGATGGCGGGATCGTACTGGCTGAAAGCAAACAGGGCGCGGGTGGCGTCGTAGGACAGGTCGGCCTGCAAGAAGTTCCCGGCCGGCCAGGCGGCCGTCAGGCTGCGGACCTGGGGATCCGCCTCCTTGAAACGCTCCAGGATGCACACCCCTCCGCCCGGCCGGGCCCACCAGCCGTAGTACTGATCGGAGATGTGCGGAAACATCGTCGGTGCGCGTTTGACAAACAGAATGTCGTCGAAATCGAGCAGCGGATTTGCCAGCGTCAGTTCCCGCACGGTGCCGCGGACAGCGAAGTAGAGATCGCGCCAAGCCGCCTCGCCCGCTGCCTGATCAAGAGCGGCTGACTGGTACGCCAGCGACTCGAGACGCACCACCGGACCCTGCACATCCTGCCCCAGCGTTTGCAGCGCCGCGGCCAGCTGGTTGCCGCGCTCGAGCGACAGCCGGACGACGTGCGGCCAGTCGACGGCGTCCCCACGGGCCGTGTGCCGGACCGACCATTGACTGGTGCTGCTTTGCGTGGCCGGTTTGTGCAGCGCCAGATTCGTCTGGCCATCGTCAGCCATCACCTCGACCTCGTCGAGATGCAGATAGACATGGCCAGGAAGCTGCAGGCGGACGAACCGGGCCGTCTGACCCGCGAGCGACACGCGCAGAGGCTGCTGGTCCGGGTGGCCGCGAAACGTCGTGCCATCGTGCGCGTAGACGGGCCGGAAATCGCGCCCGTCGTGCGACAGCAGCACCGTGATGTGGGCCGCGCGCGTCTCCAGTCCGTCGCAGCGGTTGTAGATCAGCAGGTGGCCCAGCGCACGGGTCTCGCCCAGATCGACCTGCCACCACGGATCGTGCTCCATCTCCGTGTGGAACCCCCACTTGCCGTCGCTGACGCCATCGCACCCGCCAGCCGCATCTTCCTCTGGCGTGACCTGCGCGAACCTGCCTGCCCGAGGCGTGTAACGCAGCCGGGCCTGCACCAGCCAATCGGCTTCCAGCTGCGCCCGGGTCAGCGCAGGAACCACCGGACCGCGCTCGCCCCGCGCAGGAGACGCGGCGCACCCCAGCCACACGAGACACGCGACACAGATCAGCTTCACGGCACTGTTTCGACAGGTTCCGGTCACCGTCGCATCCTCCCCCCCCCAATCGCGCTGATGGGCCCTCGATACATACGCGATTCTAACCTAACGCGTGCCG
>DAISIS010000148.1:0-11349 GCA_036821925.1 Pirellulaceae bacterium | reverse complement strand
CCCACGGCGCATTGACCGCGACGTGCGGGGTCCCGCCGTAGCTGATGCGCGCGGTCACCCGCTTGCCTGCGGTGAGCGGGCGGGGGAGCGTGATCGTCAAGCGGCCGTCGGGGTTGGTCCAGGCGGTGCTGGCGAGTGGGCGTCCGTCGATGCTGATCGCGGAAACGGGCAGGTTGTGGTCCAGGTCGATCAGCAATCGGGTGAGCGGGGCGCGGGCGGTGAAGGTGAGGGTGGCGATGCCGGTCAGCGCCTCTTGCTCCGGCAGCACCTCAAAGGACAGATTGGCGTGGTCGAAGCGAACTGCGGTCTGCTCGAGCGGCCGTAATGCTTTGCGCGGCAATCGCCGGTGCCGTGGAGCCTGCCTTCGACGCAGTTCCTCACCCCGCGCGCGCGGTACACGTGGGTGGACAGCACGGACAGCTTTGACAGCCTGGGGATCAACGACTTCGACTTCTCAGTGCTGGCCGCGTTTCCGAATTTTTTATTCAGCACCCAGCCGCTGTTCGTGGCGCCGTCTTTTTCGCTGCATCTCTGGTCGGGCCCGCGGGCGCCGGCCGGAGACCTGCCGGGGAGGGCCTACAGCGCCTTTGTGGACTTCGGTTGGTCGTCGGATCCCACGAAGGCCTTCGGGGGAGAAGTGGGCGTACGCACGGGGGTGTTCACCGACTTCGAGACACTTAACACCCACAGTCTGCGGATCATGGGTCAGGGGCTGTTTCGAGTTCAGACCACGCCCACGACATCGGTGCGGGCGGGGGTCATCTACATTGACCGCAACGACCTGAAACTGCTCCCGGCCTTTGGGCTCTTGTGGACCCCCAACGCCCAGACGCGGTTCGACGTGTTCTTCCCGCATCCGAAACTCGCGCAGCACCTGACCACGCTCGGCAACCACGACCTGTGGTGGTATGTGGGTGGGGAGTACGGGGGTGGGGCCTGGACCGTCAAACGCGAAGGCGACGTGGGCGACCGGATCGACATCAACGACATCCGCCTGATTCTCGGGATTGAGTGGGGGCAGGCGGCGCTGCTGCAGCAGGGTCGGCGTACCGGATTCGTGGAATTGGGGTGGGTGACCGATCGTGAAGTCGTGTACGTCGAGAGTCCCCTGGAGACACACTCGCTGCGAGATTCCTGGATGGTGCGTGCCGGTTGGAACTACTGAGCGATGAGCGAATGGCTTCGATACGCGGTGGCAGCGGGCACGGCGGTTCTGTGGGCGTCGGCGTTGGCGGCCCAGGTCCCGGCCCCCGCCGGTCTGGCAACCTGGCCCGACGCGGCTCCCGGCCTGGCGGACGCGGTGCCGCATGTGCGTCTGCCCGAGACAAACTGGCAGGCGGACGACGAGTCCATGCTCCCGCCGCCCCCGGGCTGGATCGCCGCTGAGTTTGCCAGTCTGGGGACCACGCTCGGCAGTGCGCCGCAGTCCGAACCGCTCGATCCGGGCGATGAGTTGACGATGGAGACGGGCCGCATCGCGTCGCACCGTAACGGGTTCTTCCAGAAACTGTCGCTCTCCGGCGCCTGGCTGGATCGGGGAGGAGACGAGGATTTCGGGATGGTCGAAGCCCGGTCGTTCGTGACGGTGGCCCTGCCGCTGCCGACGCGCGATTTTCCGCTGTTGATCACCTCCGGGTTCGACGCCACGCCGCTCGACGGACCCCGCACTCCCCATCTGCCCCCCCGGCTCTACGACGCCTATCTGGACCTGATGTGGTTGCCCAAGATCACCGACCGCTGGATGGGCATCCTGGCGGTGACCCCCGGGGTCTACAGCGACTTTGACAACCTGCAGGGGGACGCGTATCGCACGAAGGGGAAGGCGCTGGTGCGCTGCGACTGGGTGCCCGGTCGCGTGCAGGTGCTCGCCGGCGTCCTGTACTTGAGCCGTTTCACCTTCAACTGGCTGCCGGCGGGCGGCGTCATCTGGGACCCGCACGACGACGTCCACCTGGAGATCGTCTTTCCGCGTCCCAAGTTCGCGTATCGCTTCACAGCGTCCGCGTTGCACGAAGACTGGGCGTACGTCGCCGGGGAGTTCGGCGGCGACACCTATTCGGTGCGCAACGGGGTGGATTCCTGGGACATGATCGAGATTGTCGACTGGCGTGTGTACGCCGGGATCGAACGCAAGAAACCGGGGGGCGGATCGGTGCGCTGCGAAGTGGGCTACGTGTTCAGCCGCAACATCGAATTCGAATCGCCGATCCCCGACTACAAGCCGGCTGACACACTGATGGTCCGGGCCGGATTCGACTTCTGAGCGGCCGACCGGATGGGCGCTGGGGTCCGTTCACAGCGGCCCCTGGCCCTGACGCCGCGTGCTGGCGCGCAGCACGGCCTGGGCCATGTCGGCCGGGCTCTCCGCCACTTCAATCCCGGCCTCGCGCAGCGCCGCGATCTTCTCGTCTGCCGTGCCCTTGCCTCCCGAGATGATCGCCCCCGCGTGCCCCATGCGTTTGCCGGGCGGCGCGGTCCGTCCCGCGATGAACGCCGCTACCGGTTTGGTGACGTGCTCCTTCACGTAGGCGGCCGCCGCCTCTTCGGCCGACCCGCCGATCTCGCCAATCATCAGGATGGATTCCGTCTGCGGGTCCGCCTGGAACAACTCGAGCAGTTCGATGAACGACGTGCCGACCAGCGGGTCCCCCCCCAGCCCGACGCAGGTCGACTGCCCCAGACCGGCCTGGGTCGTCTGCCAGACCGCTTCGTAGGTCAGCGTGCCACTGCGGCTGATCACGCCGACCGACCCGCGCTGGTGGATGTAGCCCGGCATGATGCCGATCTTGCAGGCGCCAGGGGTGATCAACCCGGGGCAGTTAGGACCGATGAGCCGGGCGCCGCGGCACCGCACTGCGGCACACACGCCCACCATGTCCAGCGCCGGTACGCCTTCCGTGATCGCCACGATGACGCCGATGCCGGCATCCAGCGCTTCGTAGATCGCGTCGGCCGTGAAGGGCGCCGGGACGAAGATCATGGTCGCGTCCGCGCCGGTCTGCGACACGGCCTGCTCGACCGTGTCGAACACCGGCAGACCGTCGACCGACGTGCCGCCCTTGCCCGGCGTCACGCCGCCGACCAGCTTCGTGCCGTAGGCCAGGCAGCCCCGGGTGACGACGCTGCCGGCCGCGCCGGTGATACCTTGGCAGATCACGCGTGTCTGGCTGTCGACCAGGATGCTCATGACATGTCCCCGTCCTTCTCCTTGCCCGTCCGCTCGGCCGCCCCGCTCGCTGCGCCCGCCTCAACCGTCGCGTTTACCCGCCGCCACCGCGGCCACGATCTTCTGCGCCGCATCGGTCAGGCTGTCGGCCGGAATGATGTCCAGCCCGCTGTCGCGCAGCAAGCGGCGTCCCTCTTCCACTTCGGTCCCCTCCAGCCGGACGACCAGCGGCACATCGAAACCGACCTGCCGCGATGCCTCCAACAGTGCCTGCGCGATGGTTGTGCACCGCGCGATGCCCCCGAAGATATTCACCAGCACACCGCGCACGTGAGGATCATCCAGCAGGATGCGAAACGCCTGCGTCACTTGCTCGGTGTCCGCGCCGCCGCCCACATCCAGGAAATTGGCCGGTTCGCCGCCGTGCAGCTTGATCAGATCCATCGTGCTCATCGCCAGCCCGGCGCCGTTGACGAGGCAGCCGATGTTGCCGTCGAGCTTGACATAGCTGAGCCCCGCGTCGGCCGCCCGGACCTCCGCCGGCTCTTCTTCCTCCAGATCGCGCAGCTTGGCAATCTCGGGATGGCGAAACAGGCCGTTGTCATCGAAGGTCATCTTGGCGTCGAGCGCCACCAACTCACCGTCCGCAGTCACCACCAGCGGATTGATCTCAACCAGACTGCAGTCGTACTGCACGAACGCCCGGCAGACCGCCTTCATGAACCGGTCCGCAGTCCGGACCAGGGGACCGGTCAGCCCGAGTTTCGCACAGAGCTTGCGGACCTGGAAGCTGCGCAGACCGGTGGCCGGGTCGAAGTGCTCCTTGAAGATCCGCTCCGGCGTCTGGGCTGCGACGCTCTCGATCTCCACCCCTCCCTCACTGGATGCCATCAGCACCGGCCGGGCGGCCGCCCGATCCAACACAATGCCCAGGTACAACTCCCGGCTGATTTCGCACCCTTTTTCGATCAGGACCTGCCGCACCAACCGGCCTTCTGGCCCTGTCTGGATGGTGACCAGTTTCTTGCCCAGCAGACGACTGGCCGCGCGGGTCGCCTCAGCACCGCTGCGGACCAGCTGCACGCCGCGCTGGTCCGGATCGTCCCAGACGGTACCCTTGCCCCGGCCACCCGCGTGAATCTGCGCCTTGACGACCGCCACCATGCCGCCCAACTCGTGAAACGCGTCCTCCGCCTCGTCCGCCCCCCGCACAACCATGCCCGGCAGCACGGTCACCCCCGCTTCGCGAAGAATGTGCTTCGCCTGGAATTCGTGGATCTTCATCAGTGCGTCCCTCGCTGCGCCGACCTGAACCCGAGGCGATTGTAGAACTGCCCCGGGCGACGGGAAAGGGCACAAGTCCGAGGCGGGGGCCGGCCGCTCGACTGCGGGCGGGTGAAGGCCGCGCGCGCATCCGGCGCTGCCGGGCGTGCGACGCGTCTCCGAGCGCCGGGAGGTACGTTCCAGGACGTGACAACCGGGTGCCGCCGAGAGGTTCGGGTACGCCAGGTGGCGTTCCGGTGCGCAAGGTCATGCGTCGCCGGTCAGAGGTTTTTGGCTGGGCGATGCGGCGTTGTGTCCGCGAGAGCGCGTGAGCGCGTGAGCGTTGAGCCGCGGCCGACCGGCGCCGCCACTGGCCGGCCGTCTGGTGGTCTGCCCCGGATGCTGGCCGCGCCGTTCAGAACCCGGCCGCCGGCGTATCGGCCGGCTCCTCCAGCCCCAGCCGCTTCATTTTCTTATAGAGCGTGGTGCGGTTGATGCCCAGCGATTCGGCGGTGACGTTGCGGTTCCAGTTGTTGGCGCGCAGGACGCCCAGGATGATCTGCCGCTCCGGACCGGCCAAAGCTTCTTTCAGCGTTTGGCCGGTGGCGGAGGGCGTCTGGATGGAGGCTCCGGCCAGGAGATGATCCGGGAAATCGGCGACCGTGATAATCGGTCCCTTGCCGAGCAGGACGGCGCGTTCGACGACGTTCTGCAGTTCCCTCACATTGCCCGGCCAGCTGTAATGCTGGAGCACTGCCATCGCTTCGTCACTGAATCCAGTGACGTCTTTGTTGGCATCCTCACGGACTTCGTGCAGGAAATGCAGTGCCAGCAGCGGGATGTCCGTGATGCGTTCCCGCAGTGGCGGCAGCTCAATATTGATGACGTTGACGCGGTAGTAGAGATCCTGGCGGAACCGGCCGGCCGCCACGGCCTGCGCCAGGTTCTCGTTGGTGGCCAGCACGACGCGGGTATCCACGTGGAACGTCTTCGTGCCCCCCACTTGCTCGAACTCGAATTCTTGCAGCACGCGCAGCATTTTCACCTGCATGCTGGGAGGTGCCGTGCTGATCTCGTCCAGGAAGATCGTGCCGCCATCGGCCTGCTTGAACTTGCCGATCTTCTCAGACACGGCGCCCGTAAACGCTCCGGCGACGTGCCCGAACAGCTCGCTCTCCAAGAGCGACTCGGGCAGCGCACCGCACGCCACTTCGACGAACGCGCGATCGCGTCGCCCACTGCGGCGGTGAATCGCCCGGGCAATCATCGACTTGCCGGTCCCGCTCTCACCCGTGATCAGGATCGTTGCCTTCGTGTCGGCCACACTGTCGATCATGTCGAAAATGCGTTGCATGCGCCGATCGTGGCCGACTACGTTTTCCATGCCGTACCGCAGGTCGAGTTGGTCCTTCAGCTGCTTGTTCTCTTCCAGCACCTTCCGCTGCGACAGGGCGCGGTCAATCGACAACTCCAGTTCCTGGTCGATCAGCGGCTTGGTCAGCAGATCGAAGGCACCGGCCCGAATCGCTTCCACGCCAGTCTCCACCGTGCCGTAACCGGTGATCAGAATCACCGGGACGCCAGGGTACTTCCGGCGGCTGTGCGCCAACAGATCGAAGCCGTCCCCGTCCTGCAGCCGCACGTCGGCCAACAGCAGTTCGGGCGGCTGCGCGTCGAGTTCCTCGAGCGCCTGCTGATACGTGGCGGCCGCCGTCACCTCGTAGCCCTGCTCCCGCAGCCAGCCGGCCATGGAATCCAGCACGTGACGATCGTCGTCAACCAGCAATAGCGAACCTCTGCTCATGGTGTCGTGGCCTTCGTCCTGGGGGCTCGGCTGACCAGGCGTTTGTGAGCGGCTGCCGGCAGGCAGGTAACAGACGGTCGGACGACCCCGCCCGACGTTGCGTTTTCTCACTCAAACGTAGCTTAGGATTAGCGTTGTCCACTTTCGGCTACGAAATTTCCCCGGCCCCGCCGGACCGGCCACACAGCCCGCAGAATCCGCAGCCCCTTCCCGCTGCGCCGGCCGGCAGGCCGCACAACACCGGATGCCCGGCCGACAACGTATGCCGCCGTACGCGACACCACCCAGAATCTAGTCATTCTGGGTAAATCGCCTCTGGTCAACAACGGCTACCCAGGTAGACTTAAGTCTGTTGCGGGAAGACGTCGGGTGCGTTGGGGGGGTAGGTATCTTGTCTGGAGAGGAGTGTGGCATGCCCATCAAGGTGCTTGTGGCTGACGATCATGAAGTCGTGCGAACCGGGTTGGCACGACTGCTGGAAGATTCCGACATCACCATTGTGGGTGAGGCGGAAAATGGAGAACAGGCGGTTGAGCAGACGCTGAAGCACGATCCGGACGTCGTACTGATGGACATTCGGATGCCTGACAGCGACGGGCTGGCGGCGTTGGAGAAGATCCGCAAGAAGAAACCGGACGTGCGGATCGTCATGCTGTCGACCTACGACAACCCGACGTATGTCGCGCGGAGCGTGGCGTTGGGGGCGTCCGACTACGTGCTGAAGGATTCGAGCCGCGAAGAGTTGATTGCCGCGATCACGCGGGCCGCGGCGGGTGAATCCCCTTCGGAGGACAGCATTCTGCACCGCGTGAAGGACACGATGAGCCGGCGGCGGGAGCGGGTAGACCGGAGCGAAATTCCGTTGACCAACCGGGAACTCCAGGTGTTGCGGCATGTGGCGCTGGGGTTGAGCAATCGGGAAATCGGCCGTTCGCTCGGAATCAGCATCGAAACGGTCAAGGAGCACGTGCAGAACATCCTGCGCAAGATCGACGTGGCGGATCGCACGCAGGCCGCTGTGTGGGCCATCAAGAAGGGCCTGGTCTGACGCGACGGGCGGGGCCCAAAGTCACGCGCAGCAGGGCCCCGATTCGCGCGCTGCAGGGCCCGCTCGCCAGCCGGGATCCAGTGCGTGGCAGCACGATCTGGCATATGGGGTCACAGCACCTACCTGGGGCGCCCCGTTCGCTGGCGACTGCGCGTCGCGTGCTGAGCTGTCGCCGATCTGTCGACCGACGCGCTCGGTCCGCCCTCCTGCGTGGACTCCGGACCAGACGCGTAGGCGCGGCGCAGCATCTCGAGTTCGTTCACGATCTCGGCACGCAGTTGATCCGGTGCGAGGACCACGGCGTGCCGGCCGAAACTCTGAATCCAGCGTTTGATTTCTTCGGTATGGCCCAGTTCGAAATCGGCGATCAGGCTGCCGTCTTTCTGGGGCGTCAGTCGCTGGCTGCTGTGCCAGAATGACTCGCTGACATAGCGGGCCACCGTTGGCGCGAAGCGCACCTTGACGTGGATCGCACCATCGCCGTGAAACACTCCGAATGACCTGGCGAGATGCTCCTGCAGGTCGAACCCCTCGGGACGATTGAAGCGGACCTGGGTCACCTCCGCGTCGTCGATCCGATCGACCTTCCAGTGGCGGATGTCGCGATGATCGGGGGCGAATCCAATCACACGCAAACGACAGACCCGGCTGATGCCGGTCCGCGTCGACCCGCCACTTCTTGCGACCATGCTCCCCCACCGCTTCCGACAGGGGAAATCCCGCCCGCTGAAACAGGTCCAGGTCGCGGCGGATCGTCTTCTCGCTCACCCCCATCTCATCGGCCATCTCCTTGACAGTCGCCCCATGGTGCAGGGCCGCCAGTCTCCTCAGCAGAATCCACTGCCGCACGAGAGGAGTTTCTTCGCTCATCCTCGTTTCCTGTCGTAGCAGATGATGTCGAGCCAGTTACGGAATGACGAAATGGCTGGGCGGGGAATGGGCGCCGGGCGAGCCGTCCTTGGATGGATCGTCACTGCGGCTGCGGATGGGCCCGCGGGTGGGCCCGATCGTACACCTCCCGCAGCCCGGCCGTGCTGACGTGGGTGTAGATCTGTGTAGTGATCAGGCTCTTGTGCCCCAGCAGTTCCTGCACGCTGCGGATGTCGGCGCCCCGATCGAGCAGGTGGGTGGCGAAGCTGTGTCGCAGCGTATGCGGCGAGGTGCGGCGGTCGAGCCCGGTCTGCTTCAGGTACTTCTCGAGCATCCGCGCGACACTGCGTGTGGTGAGCCGATTGCCGAATTTGTTGAGATACAGGGGCTGGTCGGCGCGCGGGCGGCGTGGCACAGGCCGCACCCCCATCCACCGGACAATCGCCCGCACCGCCCAGCGCCCGAGTGGCGCCAGGCGTTCGCGCCGTCCCTTGCCCCGCACACGCACCAGGCCGCCCTCCAGATCCAGATCGTCGTCGTTGATCGCCACCAGTTCGCTGACGCGCAGGCCAGCCGAGTAGGTGGTCTCGAGCAACGCACGATCGCGCAGCCCCAGCGGATGGTCGGCCGGGGGTGCCTGGAGTAACCGCGCGATTTCGTCGGTCGTGAGGAAGTGGGGCAGTTTTCGGTCGGGGCGGGGATTGCGCAGCGGCTTGGCCGGATTCTGCTGGCTCAAGCCCTCCCGCTGGGCGAACCGGAAGAAGCTGCGACACGTGGCCAGGTGCCGGGCCACGGAACTCTTGGCATAGCCGGCCTGATGCAGCGCCGAGACGTACTGGCGCAGATCCAACGGAGTGATCTCGGAGGGCCGCGGCACCACCCCCGTGGTGCCGCCGAGATACTCCATCAGCGCCGTCAGGTCCTCCCGGTACGACTTGATCGTCAGGTCGGACGCGTTGCGTTCCACCTGCAGGTAACGCAGGAACCGCGCAGTGGCTGATTGCATAGCACGCCCAGCAGACGACGTGAACCTCAGACCAGATCGTCGCCCTGCCGATCCTTGGCCCGCGGCAACTCGAACCGGCGCAGCGGCAGTGGCCGCTTCGGCGGCGGAACCGTCTGCCGGATCTTCTGGCTCAATACCGCCGCATCGTACCAGGTGAAACTGAGCTCCTGATTGGAGGCATATCGCCCCAAGGTGCGCAGCGCCTCGGCCCGATTGTCGTCGTCAAAGAGGAAAATGTAGCGTTCCTTGCCTTTAACCAGCGCTAAAACGTTGATGTCCTTGGTCACCTCAGGTGCTCTCCTCTCGACGGTGGCAGGTGCGGTGCGCGATGGGGCGGTGCTGCCGGACTATCGCCGGCCCGTCCCTACGTCATATCGGCCAATTGGCCATCTCCACACCACTCGCGATTTTCCAGCCCCACCACGCGCCGCCAATGTCTCCGTCACATGCAGATAACAACAAAAACGAATAAAGTCGTCGCTGCGCTCCAGATACCCCTGCCACCCCGTGTCGCGCGCATCGTCCCGCGCATTCACGTAGTCCGCCAGGCAATCGGTCACCCGCAGGTCGTTGCCCGTGTAGAGACGCGTATGCGTGATGATCGGCTCGTACTGAGGACGATATGGCGGCCGGACCGGCGACGGTGGAGGCGGTACGAAGCCGCGCGGATCCGGCCAGTCGGCAGGGAACTCCGCCAGGTCGCTCGCGGGCAACTCCGGTGAGGGGTCCGCCGCCGCAGGAGTCGGGCCGGGCACTGCCGCGTGCTGCGCGCGCCGGACGGCCGATGTCGGCACTTCCTGGTCGACCTCCGGGGGAATGTCCGGCGTCTGCGTCGCGAGTTGCTCGCGCGCCAACGCAAACTCAGCTTCGTACACCAGCGAATCAGGAATGTACTCTTCCTGAGTTGTGCCCCAGGGCAGCCCATAGCCGGGTGGAATCGGATGGAAGGACGGATTGGCCGCAAACCAATCGACGGCCAGGCCCATCCGCGGCGGAAAATAGGGCGAGAATTCCGTGACCGCCCCACGAATGACGACGTCGACGCCGAGGCGCCGCGCCAGCATCTGGAAGTCGGTCGCTCCATCAATCTCGATCCGGTTGGCCACCAACCACTGCTTCACCACCCCCGGCGGCATGACTTCGAAGCCGGGGATCTGCTGCAGTTCCCCGTAATAGGCCAGCGCCACGTCGTCCTGGTTGACCGTCGGTTCGGCCGACAGATTGTAGAACGGCAGGATGGCCACACGGTGCAGCTGCGGAAAGGGATTGTGGTACTGCGGGACGCGCGTCACCTCCGGGATCGCCGCGCAACCGCCGCACAACAGGCAAACCAGACTAAGCAACAAACCCAAGCGCATGGTGAAGCCGAGTATCCGACCGTCCGTGGTATTCCCCCCTTCACCACCCGTGCGATTGAGTCCGCGTAGCGACTGCAACGTCGGCCCCAATCCGTCGGCGTCCGCTTTATCGGCAGACTCCACCAGGATTCTTTATCTTGACTGGAAAAAGCGGGGCAGCTAGCAGAGGCCGTCGAGCCGATTGAGCCGAATGGGCTCCCGGCTGGCGAACGGTTCCCCGTAGCGGGCGCCGATGAGTCGTCCCCAGTGGGCCGCCTCGTCGCGCAGTTGCTCCAGAAAGCTCGGTGCCTCGCCTTCGCGGCCCGTGATGAACTGGCTGCGGTAGCAGGCGATGGCCGCGAACTTGGCCTCCCAGTGCGCGCTGATGTCCAGCACGAAGGCGGGCTGGGCGGCCAGACGCAGGTGGACGCAGTAATAATAGAAGATGCGCCGCGGATGATGCGGTTCGCCCGGCAGGTCGGTCTGGGTGAGTTTGGCCCAGAACCGGGCGTCCTCAATCAGGGCCGTCGCAGCCACATGGTCGGGATGTGCGTCGACCCAGTACGGTGCCAGCAGCCAGGTTGGACGGACTTGACGAATCACCGCCGCCAGCCGGTGGCGTGCCTCGAGGGTCGCCTGCAGGCTGCGGTTGGGCAGCCCCAGGTTATCCCGCCAGTCGAGCTGCAGGATGCGTGTGGCTTCCTGCGTCTCGCGCCGCCGCAGTTCCGGATTGCCGTGCGGCGTCGGCTCGCCGCTGGTCAGGTCCAGCACACCGACCCGTCGAGACTCGGCTTTGAGCTGGCGAATGAGCCCCCCGGCACCCAGTTCTGCGTCATCCGGCTGTGGTGCAATCAC